>CAZQRO010000045.1:9237-17139 GCA_964595785.1 uncultured Eubacterium sp. | reverse complement strand
CTTGCATTGCGAAGATAATTAGATATTCTTAGTATCTGATGCATATTCAGCAATGCTTTGACACGATGTCAAAGCAAGCGCTAACCGCTATGGACAGCGGATTTAGCGCGCTTGCGTCATTATTTATTAACTAAAATCAGATACTTAGAAAATCTTATTATCTAAGCACAGCAAGAGGAATCTTTTATACAAATTGACAAAACCTTATTAAAAAGCTACCTCTTGCCACTCTAATCTTTATAAGAAATCCTGTTCACTTAATGTCTTCATTTCATCTTTATTTCTACGCATCTTTCCAAACAATCTTCCAATTCTGAATCTGTTAGCATGAATAACGGCATCATCGATAACTTCCTGAATATCTTCAATGGATAAAACCGGGTTTCTTCCGCTTATGTCATCAAGCTTTGCATATAATGCAAGTTCTCCCATGTCATCGATTACATAGAATTGTTCTTCGGCATATTCTTTTGCAATCTTAACCATGTCATTGATTTCCATTTCGTGAATATCAAGCCTGTTAGAGAAGAATCCCTTTAAGTCTGGAGCATTATCAAGCATTCTGTCGATTGCTGCCTTATCATCTTCTAATACAATAAGCATTTCTTCTGTATAGTTCTTCATTGCAATCATTAAATCAACAATTGTATTCGGCATAAGATTTCCTGCCTGCTCAATGATTAAATCTGTACCGAGAATCTGAGTCATGGCAAGTGCAACACCACGTTTATTAAGTGCTGAAGCTTTTACTTTAGCAACCTTTCTGCCGCTTCTGTTTCTTCCGCGGTTGGCCGCTTTAATAAGACTAAGTCCTAAGGTTGTCTTACCTATTTTAGCCGAGCCTGTAATTATTACATTATTTGTCTTAGAAGTTCCGTCTAACGTAAAATTATTAATAAGATTATCAAGAGTGTCTGCAATCTTTTCTTCCATACTTCCCGTTCCGACAAAATCGTTAAATAATCCCTTGTAATCTTCCGGTATCTTATGATTCTTAACTTCGAAGTTTATATCTATATTCTGATTTGATTCTAATGCCTTTGTTGTCTTGTCATCAGATTCCTCTTCTTCATCTTCTAATGTTTGTTCTTCTGATTCATTTACTTCTTCCTGAATATCTTCTACATCATCTTCAGTCTCAATATCAGCTAAATTCTCTGCTTCTTTTTCAGCCTCAATCTTCTCATATTCAGCTAATACTTCTTCTATGGTCATCTGACCTTCTATCTGCTCAGCCTCTTCCTCAGGCTGCGTAAGACCGATTTGTCCATCTTCCTCCTGGTCAAAAAGCGGTGAAAGCGGAACTGTCTGATAAATATTTTTGCTGGCATTAAGAATTCTGTTTATTTCAGCCCTATCAATTCTCTTTGTCGGTTCACCGGCAAATTCATCATCGTCTAAATAGAAGTCCTCTGATTCCTCTTGTGATTCAATATTTTCGGTTTCTACCGGCTGTTCTTCCTTAATCGGTTCCTCTTTAGTGTCAGCAGTTACTTCTACTGTCGGATTATTAATAGTTTCTACAGTTTCTTCTAATGTTGTATCTTCTGATGTTGTTTCTTCTGATGTAGTTTCTTCTACTGTTGTATCTTCTGACGTAGTTTCTTCTAATGTTGTTTTTTCTAATGTTGTATCTTCTGATAGTTCAGCCTTTGGTGTTGTACCTTCTACTGTTTCCGTTGTTGATTCTGCTGATTCTGCTATTTCTGATTTTTCTATATCATCTTCTAAATAACTGTCATCTTCTTCTGACTCCACTTCAGCAGGCCGTATTTCATTTGCTTCATCATCCACCTGCATTTCAAAAGCATTTCTGATTTTTTTCTTCTCATCATCTAATAACTTCTCCATACTCTTTGCCAAAGCTGCCTGAATATTGGCTGTGTTATACAGATTCTCCTCGTCTGCAAGTCTTACATTAATCTCATTAATATCTATTTCTGCTGTCTTAGTAAGTTCGTCACCGATATTACTTACTTTACCTTCTTTACTCTTATCAAATTCAAATATTTCAATCATAGAATCTTTCTTGTTGAAATCTGCATCGCCTTTTAACATATCCTCTTCTTCGAGTTTTCTGCTTATTTCTTCGGCTGACATACCCTTGAATCTGTCTGAATCACCTGAAGCAGATGTTTTTACCTGTTCAGCTCTAAACTTTGCTTCCATTACAAGCTTTCTGGCAAAATCAGCTGCTTTCTGCGCTTCTAATGCTGCTGTTTCAGCTGCTTTAAGTGCTTCAGCGGCGGCGGCCTCTTCCGGTGTAGGAATATATCGATTCTTTTCTGCCTCAGCTGCTCTTCTTGCTACCTCTTTGGCTGCTGCATCTGCTGCTGCCTTCGCTTCATCTTCCGGTTTTATCTCATCATCAAGATACTCTTCCTCACTTATATTTTCATCAAGTGGTTCTAAATCCTCGTCTGATTCTTCATCTGAAGTCTCGTCTGATTCCCCATCTTCAAATTTTGCCGTTTCTCTTGCCTCTTTGCTTGCAACAATCGCCTCTGCTAAAGAACGTATTTCTGCTATATCATCATTTTCCGCAGAATCACTACCCTCTGATTCCTCTTTTTCTGTTTCTTCAGAACTATATTTCACATTTTCTTCGTCAAATTTATTAATAGAAGTCGAAAATTCTTCGTTGTTTTCGCTTGCATATCTCTTAGTATATTCTGACAATACGCCTATGATAAGTTTTCTAAGTTCTCTCGCCTTCTCAACATATTTGCCATCATTGAACCACAATTCCAATTCATCACACATGGCAATACTCTTATCATCCTGACCCGCCTCATGATAGAGTTTAGCCAGTTCATACTGCCATCTTTCATCCATTTCCACATCTATGTATGCTTCTAATATCTTAATCAATACTTCAATATCTTCACCTTTAGCCTTTGAAATTCTGTATTTCAAAAGATACTGTGACACATCTGATGGTGACATCTCCACAAAATCCTGATAGAATTCATCTGCTTCCACAAAATTCTTTGTTCTGAGCGCAAGAATTGTAAGTTTATATGCCAGCTGCCTTCCCAAAGGTGAGCGTTCATATGCAATAAGAAGCACTTCTTTTGCCTTGTCATACTGCTTTGTATTCTCATAAATATCCGCTACTCTGCTAATCATGGTGTTATCTTTAACACGATACCAATCTATTTCATCAGCAATCTTAGCTGCTGCCTCGAACTCTTTATGGCTGTACAATTTCTTAATCTGATCTGATTTAATATTATACTCGTACTTATCCAACTCTAAACCTCCGTCCGTTTATTTATTAATTTATCTTATCTGTTTCGAGCCATTCGAAAAATGCTTTTTCCCTTGAAATGGCATATCCGCCAAATAAATTTTAGTGAAATACATATAGATTTAGTGTATCACACACACTCTTTATTGTCAAAACAATGCTGTCTGTTCGTAAGATAAAGTTGTATAATCTAACTCATCATTATTAACATTGCTAAAGTAATCCACAACGACAGTCTGCTGTCTTCCATTACACATTTTCTGCCCTAACACATAGTTCACATCAAATCTTCCTGAGATAGCCGGTGTGGCACCTCTGGCTGGCACAACTAACTGAACATTATTAGTTTTAAGCAGTTTAAATATTGGTTCCCAAATATATACGTCTTTCGCCGCTCCAAATGGATTATCAATAAATATAACTTTTTTGAGCCTCGATACATCGGCATTCCTTGAATTAATACTGGAAATGTAGTTAATTATGGATATAAGAAACTGAATATATATTCCCTGTGACTGTCCTGTACTTCCCACTGCCTCTTCATAAGGCAGATACCTCGACTGGTCTGCAATTCTTTCCCGTTTATACAGTTTAAGCTTAATTGCATTCATATCTGTAACAATTACTGCGAACATTTTCTTCCAGCACAAATTATTGCGAATATATTTTAATTTATCCTCAGTTTTCTCAAATGAATCTGCACCTTTCGCAACTCTGTCAATGTATTCTGACATTCTGTCCTTATAAGTATCTTCTTTGACATAAGGAACCTTAAGATTGATAACCGAAATTGTTTCATCTTCCATGGTAATTCTGGATAATTTAGACAACCTGTCAAGTTCTGTCTTAATATTGGCACAGCTCTGTATACACTGATTTTCAAAATTATCCTTTATAACCTGCATATCCTCTAAGCCTTTCAATACCCGCTGTTTCTCGAGTCCTATGTACTCATTTAATTCCTTTAACATATTGATTAACTCTTCTGTTTCTGATAAGTCAGACGGCATACTCACATTCATTCGTATCTCTGATGCAAGTTCATGGGCATTCAGTTTCTTAAGAGTCTCATTTAAAAGGCTCATCTCCCTTTCAAATTCTTCCGCTCGCTTGTATTTCTCGTCTATAAATCCATCTAACTGTTCACTTACCTTCCTGCATTCCTGTTCAATATCTGTGTCCTCATCAAATATTCCTGCATTTATATCCGGTTTAATTCCTGATTTTGTCATCAATCTGATAACATCACGTTTGAGTACGGACAGATTAATTGCCTTATTCTCCATACTTTTTATTGAAGATGCAAGCTTTTCAAATCTCTCTTCAAGACTGCTTAGAATTCTGCCATTTTCATTGAGGAATGTGTTAATCTCCTCATTTTTAATGGAATCTTTATCAAATTCTCCGTATTTATCAGTAATAATTGAAACGGCATGAGTAATTTTTCCCTGAAGTTTATCTCTTACCGAACGCATTTCCTGAATCGATTTTCTTATTCGCTTCTTCGTCTCCTTAAATGTATTGCTATGCTGCTTAATATCAGCTAATTCCTTAGAAGATGTAATCACTAATTCATTATTCTCATACATATTTTTAAGAACGTTTACATCCACACCCATATAATCAATATGCTGCATATTCCGCTGCATTGAAATCTGATAATTGCCAAGCAGTTTCTCTTTGTCTGCCACCGCTGAATTGTCCTTTTTAAGACTTTCTAAAAGCGCCATAAGTTTTGTGTCTAAATCCTCATTTATTAACTTCTGCTGCCTGTTGTTCCGTAATAATTCTCTATATGTGTACTCATCAAAATACGACGCAAATTTTTCATTCCACAAGCGGTTTATCTCATACATTTCCTCTTCCATAGAATGAATTCTTGCAAATCTCTGTTTTGACATATTATCTAATGCTTCATACCTCCTCTTTCCATCTGATAACTCTTTCCTGATATTATCAGCATTATCTTTTTCCTCTTTATATTCTGATTCTGCCTGAGCATATTCTACTAACAGCTCAGTAATATCCTGAAGCAGTTGAATCTCCTGCTCCTTTTCAGACTTCTCTCTTTGAAGCCTGTCAATATCATCTCTTACATTCCCTAACTCCTGCCCGCTGTTAGAAATATCGGCTTTTAACTGTTTAATAACATCTAGTTGTCTTAGAATTTCTCCATTTAGATTCTCTAATGCTTTCTCAGGACTTAATTCTTCATCTGAAATACAATTATTTAAAATATGATTAATAAAGAGATAATCCTCTTTTACTACCTGTTCGTTTTCAGTTTTTCTCTCGTAACTTTTGTTTAGATTATCTAACTCATTTCGTAATCTGGTTATTCGGACATTCATTTTATCTTTACTGAACTCTTCTGCACCACCTGTAACAAATGTCATATTATCCGGACTTATTAATTCAACTGTTTCATCATTTATTATTTCACCGTTAATTATCGGAATAGTGTGACCATTTGCAAGACTTTCCACAATTCTTTTATCCATGGCTGCCTGAAGGAAATTCTGCATTACAATAATTCCATATGCCAGAACCGGATTATTCTTCACCATGTTAATTCTTGTTTCTTCCGGCAGTTCTGATAAATACTGCGAACCAGAAACTGCATCTTTAGAATGGTATCTTTTTATATAGTCAAGGACTTCTAAAAGTTCACCCGATTCCACTACCGGCTTGCCAAGTTCTAAAGCCTTAATCTCATCTTCTTTAGCCGCTATTACCTGACCGGCTTTATTTAATCCTGCCACCATGCTCCTATAAGTTTTCTCTATCTTATCACTTAATTTATCTAAGTCCTCTGCCTGATATACCTGCTTTAACTTAGACAGTTTCTCAGCCGAATTAAGGAGTCTGTTACTGTTTACTTCAATAACTGCCTTTTTATCCTCTAGTGACACAAGCCTGTAATTCTCTTCCTGAAGTTTAAGCTGCTGATTAAGAACTACACTATTGCTGTTTTCTGATTTTTTCTTTAATTCTTCTAATTCTGCTGCTAAAAGTGACAGATTTTCTTTCTCCTCTGACAGCAGTCTGCCTGCATCTGTCGGCAGCAAAAGCGAAGTTTTATTCTTTTTATCTGCAATTTTTACGTTTATTTTCTCTAGCTCTGTCTCAAAAGCTGCTGCCTTATATTCAGCCACAGCTAAGCTGTTGTCTAAGAATTTATTCTCCTCTTCAAGAACAGACAAATTCTCTTTTTCCTTATCTGATATTGCCGTTTCTCTCTCTATTTCTTCTGATAACTTTTGAATCCTGTTTTCGTCTGCTATCTTCTTGACCGCAACTAACTCTTTTAATCCTGAAAGTAATGTTCCATTATCCTTTAAAATGTTATCCATCACAAGTTTTAACTTATCATATTCTTTCCTGCACTGAATATATTCTAAATAATAATTGCCGCTTTCTAACAGATTAAGCCTCTCCATGAATGTCTGAAATTCTTCGTCTGCCTGAACCAGATTCTCATTTTCCTTTTGAAGTTCCGCCTCTAAACGTTCTAATTCCTTCATATCCACAAGAACCTTAGCCGTTTCCACCTTGCCTGATAATTCATTTTTATCCCTTATCACATGCCCACGTTCTTCTATTGCTTCTTCTAATGATTTCTTGTTCTTTATATCAGCATTTTCCAAGGAATTACAGACTTTTTTAAGTCTTGTAAATGCATTCTCTATGCCGGAGTATAACTGTCTGATTGACGCAATTCTAGTGCTAAATCCGTCAATAATTTCTATCTGTCTGTCGAAATTATTGATTTCTTCCTTCTTTTCGGATAACTCAAGTAACTTATCCTTAATATTCAGCAGCGTTTCTGCAAGATTTCCGTCATTATTGTCATCTGCGTATTTATTTCTGAAAGATTTCTCTATTATCTCTTCTATAAGCAAATCTTCCACGACTTTTCTTGTTGTCTTATAATTTGTTTCAAAATATGTTCTGACATGTCCTTCAGTTTTATTAATTCCCCTGATTATCTCCCATTCACTTTCATACAATCCGTATTCAGCAATAAATCTCTGATAATCACCTTTTCTGTCAAATATTTTCACTTCCAGATTATAGTCATTCTTCTGTAAGTCTTTCAGATAATTCTTAAGCCCAGTATATGTAATTCTCTCTCCGTTACTTGTAAGCGGAAGATTCTTAATATCATTATCATTGAAATTTCTGTAAAAAACACAGTAATTAAAATATTCTATGGCAGTTCCATTCTTTACATTTTCACTGTTCTCTTCTGCCTCCCCCTGATCTTTTGCCTTCCTTGCACAAAATCCGGTAAGCATATATTTAAAACCATCCTTAATATGTATATCACTGAGACTCCATTCTATCATAGAATGAATAGTCGTACTTCCTTCATTAGTTCTGAATAATTTTTCAACAGGCTGTTTATCATCTAATGTGCAGTTAGGTATAAGATTCTGAAGCAAAAGCAGCATTAACACACTCTTACCTCCACCATTTGCTAAATCATATATAGTGTTTTTACATGAAAAACGCATTAGAAAATCGTCATAAAACTGCGTTCCGAAATTGTACTTCACATTATTTACTCTAATTCTGTTAATATGTGGCATATTCTCCTCCTTGCCGTAGTGTTTTTTACGAAGGCACTGCGCATAAAATTTCGCGCAGAC
>CAZQRO010000045.1:0-9137 GCA_964595785.1 uncultured Eubacterium sp. | reverse complement strand
CCTCCTTGCCGTAGTGTTTTTTACGAAGGCACTGCGCATAAAATTTCGCGCAGACGAATTTTATGCTGCAATAATCTTTTGTGCTTTGGCACAAAATTGCATGTGAAGGCTTATTCATCGGAATAAGTGTTCACATTGCCCTCCTTGCCGTAGTGTTTTTTATGAAGGCACTGCACATAAAATTTCGCGCAGGCAAATTTTATCCACGTAAAATCTCATACAAACGTCCTTTATATTCTTCAAAATAATTTCCTGTCAAAGCTTTCATTCGTTTCTTCGGATAATATCTTCCATTACTTTCTATCATCAAGTCCTGCTTAAGTAAAAAATTAAGTGTCATTTTCACAAAGCCAACTTTAGAGCCTCGCGCTGCTCTGGCATTTGTCTCTTCGTTTGTCACTATGGGTAAATCTTCCCATACCAGAGCAATTGTCTTAAAACTGTTTTCTTCTACTTCATTAAGTGACAGCACTGACAAATTACTGATAGTTCCTGCAAGAGAACTGTCTACTGAATTAATGAGGTCGTCTGCTTTAACATATTCATTAAATGTTGTACTGCCTGTATCATTATAAAACCACGTAATTACATTATAAATAATAAAATAGCAAAGATACAGTTCCCTGTTTAATTTGACCCCTATTTCCTTTTTCAGTTCATCATTAGAATAACCGAACACCCTGTTATTCTCTCCTGCAGAGGCAAATATGGAATACTCATATTCATAAATTGATAAATTCATATTCCTGCATATGGCATTTGTTATGTCATAAACTTCTGAATTATCCGCATATTCTTCATATAAAGAGGATGTATCTTTAGAATCCCTGTTTATTTCCTCGCCAACTATAAGTTTCGACATAATTTCAAGCGCTTTTGATAAATTCCTGTCTTCCATATATTAACTTGCCTCCATTTAATTTTCCGTTTAAATAATTTTGACACCATAACCAGTTTTATTTATATTATTTCTCTGCATTAAACACAGCCCTGAATTCTATATTCACTATTTTATTTCCCATAATCTCTAACTCTTCCCTTTCCTCAGGAAATCTAAGTTCAAAACTCAGATGTTTATATTTTGAAACATTTACATTTCCTATATGCTCTGTGCTTTCCACATTATCAGGCATAACAATTTTCTGCATGTATCCTTCTAAAAATGTATCTGGTTTCTCACTTATTTTCGCCATGTCATATGAGGACTTCTGACATAAATGCACCAGAAACGAATAGTAATCACCATTCTTTAATGACTCACTTCCACAGTGTTTTATTAATTCCTGATTGTATTCTTTCAAATCAAAAGTACCTTTACATATAAGCAAATCAAATAATATTATAATAAATATTCTGTGGTTTTTAAATATCCTCTCATCTTCAATTTCATCATCATATTTAAAATCCTCGTTATATGTATGCTCACGTACTTTCTCGCCATTTTCCGAATCTTCGGTTCTAATATTAAGCATATTATCTAATAATGACAGTGAAAATGTCTTTTTAACATTTAATTTTAAAAGTGGCTTAATTAATAAATCCAGATTCTTAGTATCATCTTTTTCAATCATATCTTTTATAACTTTTCTAAAGTCAAATGTTGACCGCAGTCTGTTAAATTTCGCCTGTTCCACCATTTCATCTGCTTTTTTCTGCATCACCATACAGGCATTCAGCAGTTCACTGTGTTTATTCATAGCACGATTAAGCTCACTTTCAAGGTGATATATGTCTTCCATTGCCTCATAGAATTTATTATCATCTTCACTAGCTCTTAATGCCTGCTCTATAAGCTGTTTGTTTTTATCAAAGAGTTTCTGTTCCTCTTCAAACCATTTAACCGTTGTATCGGTAAATTCTTCGTATGCCTTAATTCCTTCAAATATATCATAACTTAGTATACTTAGAATCTCGTTTTTTCTTGAAATGAGCCTGCTCACTTCATTATTTATTCTTGTAACAACTTCCGCTCCACCTTTAAAATTTCTATTAGAAATCATTTTGCTCAAAAGAACCTGGGCGACTGTAATATTACTTTCGTCCTTAACTTCTTTGGTATCTAAATAAAATTCTATGGCATCTGAAGTAATGAAATATTCAATTGTATCATCTGCTATTTTATTATCTAATATCTTTGTTCTCACTGTCTTACGTTTCTTGCTTACCGGGTCGAAATATTCATAAGAAAATGGTTTTCCGTCGTTTTTGAGTTTATCAAAAATATATGTAATTATTTCCTTTTCTTCCTCTTCCTCCATATTAATTTCAAAATCACGTCTGAGTACGTCCTGCATAAATTCTGAATATTCATTATATGTAACCATTTTCTCCCGAAAATTATTTTCTTCAATAAAAAAGCGTAATACTGCCATCATAATATATCCCATATCAAGTATGGCGAATTTTCCTTCTCTGTACTGACTGAAAGAAATTTCAGTTAACTTAAAAAATGGATAATATTTTTTGATATTCAGCATACGCTCATTATGGTCGTAAACTATATCCCTGACTAATGTATATTCCTCGGACATGGTATATCTAACCTTTCTTTAACTGTTTAAAACCAGGCATATCATATAGTATACGAGCGATTACCGGCTATTTTAAAACAGTTGTCTTATTCTTTAGGACATTTGTGTAACTGCTTAGTGTTACAATCCTGTATGGTTCCCCTGTGGCAGCTTACTAATTCGCCTTTACAGAAGCAAAAACCATTTGTATCATGTATCTTTTTCTCTACTTCTTTTTCTTCATCTATTACACATTTTCTAACCTGTTTCACATTGCAATCCTGAACTCTTCCCGGAATACAGTCCACAAGTTCGCCTTTAAAAAAGCAAAAACTCTTTTGTTTGTTCATCTCTTCCTCCGTATGGGTATTTGATGAACCCATTATCACATAATTATTCTTCCTTCTAATGCCTTTAGTAACGTGACTGAATCAATGTATTCCAAATCTCCGCCCACTGGAACACCACTTGCAATTCTCGTGACTTTAATCCCTGTAGGTTTAATTAATTTGCTTATATAAACTGCTGTTGTTTCGCCTTCTAAACTGGAATTTGTGGAAATTATAACTTCCTCAATATCTCCTCGCAGGCGTTCCATCAACTCTTTTAACTTAATATCATTTGGTCCGATACCAAGCATGGGGGATATTGCACCATGCAGCACATGGTATACCCCATTGTACTGTCCGGTCTTTTCATATGCCGCTAAATCTCTCGTGTTCTCCACTACCATTATGGTTCTGTGGTCACGTTTCTGACTCTTGCAGATTGGACACAGTTCTTCATCTGTAAGTGTATAGCACTCCTTACAATACCTGACATTCTTCTTTGCGGAAGTTATGGCATCTGTCAATGAATCTACCTGTTCCTGCGGCATGTTAATTATATGAAACGCAAGACGTCCGGCGGATTTTGCTCCAATACCCGGAAGCCTTGAAAATTCTTCTATTAATTTAGAAATGTGGCTGCTGTAATAATCCATGTTAAAACCATGCCTTTCTATGCATTCGATTTTATCTTAGAGTTTCATTAAGAAAACTCACCACTGTTCAGTGCTAATCTGTCCGATTCTAAACAGTTGCAAAACTCATCGCTTATCAAAATACTAGAATGGGAATCCGCCGCCAAGACCACCCGTTATCTTCGACATAGACTGCTGTGAAAGGTCCTCCACCTGTCTCAATGCCTCATTAGTAGCTGCTACTATAAGATCTTCTAACATCTCTATATCATCAGGGTCTACTACTTCTTCTGCTAACTTTACTTTAACAACTTCTTTTTTACCTGAAACAGTTACCTCTACCGCACCGCCTCCTGCTGTTGCCGTTACTTCTTTTTCCTCTAGTTCTCTAGTACTCTCTTCCATCTGTTTCTGCATCTTCTGTGCCTGTTTCATAAGATTATTCATATTACCCGGCATTCCTCCGGGAAATCCACCGCCTCTTTTTGCCATGACTTAAAAGTCCTCCTGTTCTTCATTTTCATCGTCAATTTCTTCAATATTAAAATTAATATTACCTATATTCAAGCTCATATATGATGTTTCGTAATTCTCTTCAGGCTGCAGACATCTGAGTTCTACAGGCACTTCTTTGCCTATGACACTCGCAATCTCATCTTTAATAGTCTGTATGTTTGCAGGCTTATTATCCTGTTCCCAGTCAATAGATGAACTATAAACAACACATAAAACAGAATTTTCATCAATACTTAACTTGTTATTTCTAATACCTACACCAAGGTGTCCCGAAATATTTCTGACAATATTTG
Organism: uncultured Eubacterium sp.; assembly: GCA_964595785.1. GTDB lineage: Bacteria > Bacillota > Clostridia > Lachnospirales > Lachnospiraceae > Bovifimicola. Next base: position 4,857 of record CAZQRO010000045.1, on the reverse strand, counting down.
ACCAGTTATCCGCAACTTTTTTCACTTCTTCCGGTACTGCCATTTCTAATTTTCTGACCTGACTGCCGCTTTCAGAAGACTCCTTAACTGCCGGTAGATTTGCCATACCTGACGAACCACTTACTAGTATACCATTTTCTAACTTTTTTTCAATATTAGAAACCCTGTTTTTAAGAGATTCATAATCTGCTTCCATTGCCGGCTGCATAAGTTTAATAAGTGCGATTTCTATTAATACGCGTTTTTGGGAAGAATACTTTATCTGATTCGTAAGTTCTGACAGAACTCTTATATATCTCATAATCACACTTATGTCTAGCATATATGCTTCTTCTTTAAGCGATTCTAACTTCTCACCGGACATATCTATTATCTCCGTGGCATCATCTGACGTCTTAATTAACAGCATATTTCTCAAATACCATGTGAAATCTATTACAAATTGTGATAAATCTCTTCCAAAACTCACCATTTCTTCGAGAAGCCTCATGCATTCCACTGTATTTTCACTTATAATGGCACGCAGCATATTACTGAAAATCTCTGTATCTACAGCACCTAGAATCTCTAAAGTCTTATCATAGGTAAGTGCCTCACCTATGCTGAATGCTTCACACTGGTCTAACAGACTGAGTGCATCTCTAAGGGAACCATCTGCTGCCTTGGCAATGAACTTAAGTGCCTTCTCTTCCACATCCATTTTCTCAATATCTGCTAATTCTTTAAGTCTGTCCCTGATTATGTCTACAGAGATATGTTTAAAATCATATCTCTGACATCTCGAAAGTATGGTTATGGGAATCTTGTGTGCTTCTGTAGTTGCAAGAATAAATATCACATATTCAGGTGGTTCTTCTAAAGTCTTTAACAATGCATTAAATGCACTTGTTGATAACATATGAACCTCATCTACAATATATACCTTATATCTTCCCTCAGTAGGGCGGTATTGCACTTCATCAACTATCTGCCTGATATTCTCCACACCATTATTCGATGCTGCGTCCATCTCTATAACATTCATGGATATACCTGCACTTATGGCTTTACAGGTCGGACATTCATTACAGGGATTGCCATTTACCGGATTCTCACAGTTTACTGCTTTTGCAAATATTTTTGCAACCGTGGTCTTACCCGTACCTCTTGTTCCGCAGAACAGATAGGCATGACCAATCCTTCCTGAAACAATCTGATTACTTAATGTAGTTGTAATATGTTCCTGACCTTTTACATCATTGTAATTATCAGGTCTGAACTTTCTATATAATGCTGTATAAGACATACTAATCTCCGAAACTTATTCCTATTAATTTTGCTTCTTTTATTATCGACAATTCAGGATTAACTTCCTTAAGTTTTCCTGCCACCTCTTCAAGCGGAACTTTAACTATTTCTCCGTCACGCATTCCTACCATATAGCCATATTCTTTATTAAGGATAAGGTCAGCTGCTGCCGCTCCGAATCTGGTAGATAACACTCTGTCGTAAGGACATGGACTTCCGCCTCTCTGAGTATGTCCCGGAATTGTGACCCTTATCTCCTGACCTGTCTTCTCCTGAATCTGCGCACCTAATTCATACGAAATGGATGGGTAGAGCATCTGTACTTTCTTCTCCTTAAGTTTCTTCTTCGAAAGTTTTGCATCTTCCATAGAAATGGCGCCTTCTGCTACTGCAAGAATAGAGAATTTCTTTCCTTCTTCAGTACGTTTATTAATAGCTGCAACCACTTTGTTGATATCATATGGTATCTCCGGCAGAAGAATTATGTCTGCTCCACTTGCAATTCCTGCATAAAGTGTAAGCCAGCCGACCTTGTGTCCCATTACTTCCACGATAAATACACGCCCATGTGATGCCGCTGTTGTATGAATACAGTCAATGGCGTTAGATGCTATATTTACTGCACTCTGAAAACCAAATGTTATATCGGTTCCAAATATGTCATTATCAATTGTCTTAGGCAGTGTTACCACATTAAGCCCTTCCTCACGGAGAAGATTTGCTGTCTTATGAGTTCCGTTACCACCAAGTATAACAAGACATTCGATTCTCAATTTCTTATATGTCTCTTTCATAGCCTTAACTTTATCAAGACCATTTGCATCCGGCTCTCTCATTAACTTAAACGGCTGTCTTGATGTACCGATAATTGTTCCGCCTTGTGTTAATATTCCTGAGAAATCTTTTGGCTCAAGTTTTCTGTAATTTCCATAAATCAATCCTTTATATCCTTCAAGAAATCCTACTATCTCCACGTCCTTAAGGTTCTCATAAAGCGCTTTTGCAACACCTCTCATTGAAGCATTAAGACTCTGGCAATCTCCACCGCTGGTCAACATACCAATTCTCATAATAAGTACCGCCTTTCTTCTGTTCCTCCATGCCGGAGCGTTTTTGCGCAGGCACCGCGATTAGAAACCTGTGTATGCAATTTCTAATCCGCGATATCACAAGTTTGCACTCTGGTGCAAACTTAGCGTATTTCACATACTTATATTGTACTTAAATCTACAAATTTAATCAACTCTTTTTAATAACTTTATACGCAAAGTGCTATAACAAATCACTGCAACATGATATTGTTATAGCACTTAAAGTATTTATCTATATATTATAATTCTTTTCCATTGCCGGCAATTACATTCTTATACCAATTAAATGATTTTTTCCTGATTCTCTTGAGACTTCCGTTTCCTTCATCATCCTGATCCACATAAATCATTCCGTATCTCTTCTTCATTTCGCCTGTTCCGAATGAAATTACATCAATACAGCCCCATATGGTATATCCTAGTATTTCTACATCATCGAGTTCCACTGCTTTTTTCATCTGGCTGATATGTTTTCTCAGATATTCGATACGATAATTGTCATCAATATATCCATTCTCTGAAATTGTATCATAGGCTCCAAATCCGTTTTCGACAATAAAAATTGGTTTCTGATATCTTTCGTAAAGCAGATTCAGACTATAACGAAGACCAACTGCATCAATCTGCCAGCCCCAGTCTGATATTTCTATATATGGGTTACGAACGGTTCCTGAAAAGCCGGAATTAAGTATATCCGGTGCATTCTTATCTGCTATTACCGTACTAGATATATAGTAACTGATTCCAATATAATCCACCGTTCCTTCCCGAAGAATCTTTTCGTCCTCCGGCTCCATATGAATCTCTATTCCTTTGTTATGCCAATATGTTTTTGTATAAGAAGGATAGATTCCCCTGACTTGTACATCCGTAAATAGAAATCTGTCTCTCATAACTTCTTCGCAGCGCATCACATCACCCGGATTACTAAATGCAAATATCTCTTTTTCCATATTGGTCTGATTATTAATTTCATTAAAGGTCATCCAGTATTTTACTTTGTTCTTATATCGCTCCATAACCGTAATTGCATATTTCACAAAGCAATCTATTACTTTTCTACTGCGAAAGCCTCCATATTCTTTTACAAGGTTAAATGGAATTTCAAAATGACACAATGTGATAATAGGTTCTATTCCCCTGTGTCTTTGCAGCATCCTTCATCTTATTTACAAGAATACTTGTTGACATTCCCTGGTTACAAAATAATCTGATCACTATCATTTTCGCTACCTCCTTAAATAAAAAATCATTCGAATGAATCTATGTGTCGAGTGTACCATTTCATAAGTCTACTGTCAATATATTCATTCGAATGAATTTTATCTTTATATATTTATTATGATTTATTAATGTGTTTTTTATGCACTTTTACCAATAAAATCTCGCTAACTTTATTTTATTTCTGCTAATTCAAAAAATTTTGCAATTTTATAATTGTAATATACAACTGAAGCATTGAACATCTGTCCATTGGAAAGGTATGCATCATCTTCAATAATTACTGCAGGGTCTCCCTTCGCCAACTGTAATAAATCTGCAACTTCCTGAGTCAGTTTATCACAGCGAAGTACCTTGTCTGCAAAACTGATATTTAATCCCAAATCATTTTTTATATATCCAAATAATGACCCTTCTGCTATATGTTTATCAATCACCGGAACTATCTCCTGATTATAATAGGTATACTCAACCGAAAGCGGCTCACCATTTATACTTCTTGCCCTGACAATATAGTATACAGAAGTTCCTTCTTTGCATTTCATACGTCCCGCTATTTTTTCATCAGCCGGTATCTTCTCAAGGGTAATTACCTTTGTCTCAACAGTATTGCCTGCTAACTCTGCTGTAAGACCTCTTGTATTACGCAGGCTTAAACAGCCCTCTCTTTTGCTTTCGCGGATATACATTCCACTCCCCTGAACAGGGTATACTAATCCGAATTCGACAAGTATGTTTATCGCATTGCGTACACAATACTTACTGACATTATACTGTGAAACCAGATGCTCTTCAGTAGGAAGTTTACCTGTTTCATGATACATATCGTTGTCTATGTTGTTTTTTAAAATGTTTGCTAATTCCTGATATTTCAAATCGTTCACCTCCATGCCATTTGTAACAGTACATCAATACGTATTAGACCAAAAAAACCAGCCATCACCTAAAATGACAACTGGTATATTTTTTATTTAAATCCGTGCGTTCTGCTTTGTATACAGCTCATAAGCGTTACCTCTATAGTTAACTCAGTCCAGGCTGTCTCACGGCACACAGAAGGTTTTGCTTAGTGCTGCTTCATTCCTGACCTGACACGATTCACAAATTTCTATTGCGCAAGACCTAAACGTCATCGCCACTTGTAAAGGGCAGCCCTACAAGATATATCCGAGGCAAAACATCACCCCTGCTAGAGCGGATTGCAGGTACAGGGCACCGCTAACTCCCCGGCTGCACGGAAACTTTATGACATATTTAG
>CAZQRO010000044.1:0-17421 GCA_964595785.1 uncultured Eubacterium sp. | reverse complement strand
AGCACAATTATTTTTTGGTGTCCAGTTGTTCATAAATATTTCACATTTATATGGTAACAGTTCAGCCATGAAGTAAATAAAATGAATATCATGCTTGCATGAATGGGCATTTTATTTGCTTCATGGTATGAGCGCAATGTCATGAGCAAAAATAAGCTGCGAAGTAGCAAAAAGCATCGCAGATGCGATTTTGCGAATTGTGCGGCCGAACTGTTACTTTATATCTGTAAATGCCCAGACACTTTTAACAATTACCATTTTATAAGTCAATACTTCTTAGCACCATTTTTAGAAATTATCCATTTTATAAGGCGTTGTTTATTAACAGGAGTCTTTGAAAATTCGTATGCCTCTTCAAATCGGTCTTTTGCAATTCTTAATTTTTCTATATCATTTGCATAAATTGTAGCAACAACATCATTTTTATCAACTCTGTCTCCTACCTTCTTCTTAAGAACCACTCCCACCGAAAGGTCTATCTCGCTTTCTTTTGTCTCGCGGCCGCCTCCAAGTGTAAGCGATACCATTCCAATCTCTGAAGTATTGATACTTTTAACAAATCCACCTTCTTCTGCAACAATATCCATCACAATTGATGCCTTTGGAAGTAAATCGGTATTGTCAGCCACATCGCCGTCTCCACCCTGGGCAATAATAAACTCTCTTAATTTTTCTTTTGCCCTGCCATCTTCAATGGTCTCTTTTAACATTCTCATTCCGGCTTCTAAATCATCTGTTGCTTCAGCTGCCATAAGCATATGTGCTCCTAATACAAGTGATAATTCCAACAAATCAGAAGGTCCTCTGCCATTTAATGTATCAATTGCTTCTCTGACTTCTAAAGCATTTCCCACGGCACCTCCTAAAGGCTCATTCATGTCAGATACTATTGCTACTGTGTTCCTTCCTGCACCATTTCCAATTCGGACCATTTCTCTCGCTAAATCAATGGCATCATTTTCCTGTTTCATAAATGCTCCGCTTCCTGTCTTAACATCAAGTACAATTGCATCCGCCCCCGAAGCTAATTTTTTACTCATAATACTGCTAGCGATAAGTGACAGATTATCAACTGTTGCAGTCACATCTCTTAGTGCATACAATTTTTTATCTGCCGGTGCAAGATTAGCCGTCTGTCCAACTAAAGCAATTTTATATTTATTAACATTTTCAATAAACTTTTCTTCAGGTAAAACTGTAGAAAATCCCGGAATACTTTCTAATTTATCAATAGTTCCTCCGGTATGTCCAAGACCTCTTCCTGACATCTTTGCAACCGGTACTCCTAATGCCGCAACCATAGGACCCAGCACTAATGATGTCTTATCACCTACACCACCGGTACTGTGTTTATCAACTTTTATTCCCTTAATCTCAGATAAATCAAGCATATCGCCGCTATTAGCCATAGCCATTGTAAGATTCAGAGTCTCTTCTTCATTCATTCCTGAGAAATAAATTGCCATTAATAGAGCGGAAATTTGATAATCAGGAATTTCTCCCTTTGTAAACCCATCAACAAAAAATTCTATTTCCTCTTTGCAAAGTGCGTATCCATCTCTTTTTTTCATGATTATATCATAGATTCTCATTTTTTCCTCCATGCCGGAGCGTTTTTTGTAAGTCCCATAAATGAGACTTTAGGCAACGCATATAGAAATCCGCATATACAACTTCTATGCTGCAATAATACAAGTTTGTGCTCCGTCGCAAACCTGCTGTGTAAAAGAAAAACACATCAGTGTTTTCTTTTACACTTACTCTAGTCTCTTTATTCAATTATCTGATTTAAAAAACTATTACCTATGCTTAATTCCTTTATATCCATAATTTCAGCAATTGTCTGACCAACGTCAGCAAACGTTTCTCTTGTTCCAAGATTAATTCCTTTTTTTAAGTTCTTTCCATATACAAGAAGCGGAACATATTCTCTTGTATGGTCAGTTCCCTTTGTAGTCGGATCACAACCATGGTCCGCATTTATTATGAGAATATCATCCTTCTTAAGTTTATCTGTCACACTTTTTAGTTTGGCATCAAACTCCTCAAGTCCTATTGCATAACCTTCATAATCATTTCTATGTCCCCATTTAGAATCAAATTCCACAAGATTTGTAAATATCAGTCCACTTTCTATTTTATCCATATACTCAAGAGTTTTATCCATTCCATCCATATTATCTTTCGTATGAACAGCTTCTGTAATTCCCTGTCCTGCAAATATATCCTCTATTTTACCGACTGCTGCCACATTCATTCCCGCCTGCTTCATTTTAACAAGGAGATTATTGCTATCCGGCATTTTTGAAAAATCTCTTCTGTTGGCTGTCCTTGTATATATATCTGCTCCCTCAAATGGTCTGGCAATTACTCTTGCAACTTCGTCATCATCTCTTAAAATATCTCTTGCAACTTTGCACATTTTATATAGTTCTTCAGGTGAATATACCTCTTCATGACAGGCAATCTGAAAAACACTGTCTGCAGATGTATAAATTATCGGCTTGCCTGTTTCCATATGTTCTCTGCCTAATTCTTTTATTATCTCAGTTCCTGATGCTACTTTATTTCCCAATACTCCCGGAATGTCAGTTCTTTTAATAAATTCATTTATGATTCTGTCCGGAAATCCTTCAGGATATGTCGGAAATTTTTTAGGAGAATATATTCCTATCATTTCCCAATGTCCGATTGTTGTGTCTTTTCCGTTAGATATTTCTGCCATTTTACCATAGCATCCCACAGGTTCCTTATTATATTCAATACCTTCTATTCCATCTATGTTTCCTAATCCTATTTTTACCATATTCGGCACTTTTAATCCATTATGTTTTTTAGAAACATGCCCTATTGTATCAGTTCCTAAATCATCGAACTTATCTGCATCAGGAAGTTCTCCCATACCGACACTGTCTAATATAATCCAGATTACTCTTTTTATTTTATTCATATATTTATTACCTCCAATTTTTTGATTAGCACATTATTCTCAAATTCGAACAACTACAATATATCATATTTTTATACTATTTTCCATTAACATTTCATCCTTAATAAATTACTTCCCTTTATTCTTAAATAATTAGTTGCTTGTTTTTTTATTATATATATATTATAATAATCGACAAAAGTTTATACACAAAATAAGGAGGACACATAATGAGTTTCGAATTTTTAAAAAAAATGCCAACTCCTGCCGAGATTAAAGAAGAATTTCCTTTACCAGAAAACCTTGTAAAATTAAAAGCAGACCGAGATGACATGATTAAAAAAGTATTTACAGGTGAATCTGATAAATTTCTATTAGTAATCGGACCTTGTTCCGCTGATAATGAAGATGCTGTCACTGACTATGTTTCAAGGCTTACCAAAGTTCAGGAAAAAGTTAAAGATAATATATTAATTATTCCAAGAATTTATACAAATAAACCTCGTACAACAGGTATGGGATACAAAGGTATGCTTCATCAGCCGGATCCGGAGAAGAAACCCGATCTTGTTGCAGGTCTTACTGCAATTCGCAAAATGCACATTAGAGTTATGAACGAAACAGGTCTTACTGCTGCTGATGAAATGCTTTATCCTGAGAATTACCGTTATTTCTCAGACATTTTATCTTATGTTGCAATCGGCGCACGTTCCGTTGAAGACCAGCAGCATCGTCTGACTGTAAGTGGCATGGATATTCCTGCCGGAATGAAGAATCCTACAAGTGGTGACTTATCAGTTATGCTTAACTCAGTTATTGCGGCGCAGTCAGGTCATACATTTATCTACAGAGGTTATGAGGTAAAGACTGACGGTAATGACCTTACACATACTATTTTACGTGGTGCTGTTAACAAGCATGGTCAATGTATTCCTAATTATCACTATGAAGACCTTGTTCGTCTGTATGATATGTATGGCAATCTTGATTTAAAAAATCCTGCTGTTATTGTTGACTGTAATCATTCTAATTCAGCTAAACAGTATATTGAACAAATCAGAATTTCCAAAGAAATTTTACACAGCATGAGACATTCTGATAACATTAAGAATTTTGTCAAAGGGCTAATGATTGAAAGTTATATTGAACCCGGTTCTCAGAAAGTCAGTGATCATGTTTATGGTAAATCTATTACCGACGCATGTATAGGATGGGAGCAGACCGAATCTTTAATTTACGCTATTGCTGATTTACTTTAATAAATAGCTGTTGGGGGCAAATAGCATAAATTATGTTTATATTCATCATATTGTAATTATATATATTTGACCCCAACGTCATAAATATAATCATACAAAATATATTGAATTAAATTAATCAATTGACAAAAAAGACGTTTTACCTATTTTTCACAGTAAAACGTCTTTTTTTATAATTAGAATTAAGATAGCAGAAGTCTTCTTTTCATTCTCTATTTTCTGGGGTGATTTTTAGAATATTCATCTAGCAATTTTGAACTATTCATATTAGCATACATCTGTGTTGTTGTTACTACTGAATGTCCTAACATTTCCTGAACTGCATGAAGATTAGCTCCATTTTCCACCATATGCAGTGCAAATGAATGACGCAGTGTATGTGGTGTTATGGTTTCTTCTATTCCTGCCATCACGCCATAATACTTTATTATCTTCCAAAAACCCTGTCTGCTCATATGCATTCCTGAACAATTAACAAACATTATATTGCTTTCTTTGTTCTTAAGCAACTCTCCTCTGGCTGATTCCATATATTTATTAATGGCATTTTTCGCCGGAATTCCAAATGGTACTATTCTTTCTTTGTTCTTATCACGACATACAATATATCCTAACTGCATATTTATATCTTCAATTTCTAAATCAATTAATTCTGACACTCTTATTCCTGTTGCATATAGCAGTTCAAGCATTGCCTTATCACGTATTCCCTTGTTGTTTTCTTCTGAAGGCTGTTTTAAAAGCCTGTCTATCTCTTCAACTTTTAATACATTTGGCATCTTTTTCTCTACCACCGGTCCGCGAAGCAATAATGTAGGGTCATTATTCACTTTTCCTATCTGAAGCATATAATGAAAATATGCCTTCATAGAGGCAACATATCTTGAAATTGTTGCAGAAGCACATCCATTTTTCTCCAGCCATAAAATATACGTATTAATATTGGTTGAGGTAATTTTATCAGGTTTGCCTATTCCCTGTTTTGCAAAATATACACTCATCTTCATCAAATCTCTCTTGTAAGAAACAGATGTATTCTCAGATACATGTTTTATATCCTTTAAAAAAGATATAAACAATTCAATCGTCTCATCCATAGTATCCACCCTTTGTAACCTATAGTTTTTTCACGTAAAACACCCATGTAAGATTCATTATATATTTTTTTATTCATAAAATCAAACAAAATTTGATAATATAAGAATATTTAGCATACATTCTAAAAAACATACAAAAATCACACCTAAAATTACTCTTAATAATTCTTTTAAACAACTTGTCTTTTTACTATTAGTTTCACCAAAATCCATTTTACTAATAATTTTATACACAATAAACAGATAAATCATCATCTGTGGCTGTGTCAGTGCCAGATACCATATTAACGACATTTTACCCTTAACAATTGTCAAAACAGAAATTAGTATACTGTTCTTAATGCCAAAGTACCACATGAATACTGAATGAAAGAATATTTTATAACTGGTAAGCCCTAAAATAATCAGAAAAAGTATTTCTCTTAGTCTGTATGAAAACACATATATGAAATAATCACATTTGTTTACATCTGCAAAATCTATTTTTCCTGTCATATATTTATAATATATCAGCAGACTGTTTTTAGATTCAGCATTTAAACAGTTGAACAAAAATGTACCGCATATCACTCCTATAAGTAAACTTATTATAAGAATCAATTGTGTTCTTCTATAAGAAAAAGCATATTCCATTTTCCCTCTTTTCTCAAAATTCATAAATTTTGGATAAGTCTTTAAATGAATATATGCTTTTAAGTTATTAATATATTACTATATTTTGCAACTGTTTAAAGTAAGTTTTAAGAATTGTAAATATCAGGTTTTAAAATACACTCGAATCGTTTTTATAAATAAAATGCTTTATATGCCAATATCGCTGAAACCGTCTTTGAGTCCTGCATTTCACCATTTTTTATCATGGAAATAAGTGGTTCAATATCATATTCACATATCTCTATATTTTCATCTTCATCTAAATGCTGTTCAGTCTTAATAAGATTTTTTGCAATAAATACATCTATTCTCTCATTGCAAAATGCGACTGTTGTTTTTAATGAAATCAAAAATTCAAGATTATCTGATTTGTACCCTGTCTCTTCCTCTAACTCTCTTGCCGCACATTTTATCATTGGCTCGTCTGCTGATTCAAGTCCGCCTGCCGGAACTTCTAACGTAAACCGGTCAAGAGCATTTCTCCACTGTTTAACAAGGATTATTTTACCCTCTTCTGTTACCGGCAGCACGGCAGCAGCACCATTATGACCAATAAAATCCCATTCTACAAGGTTACCGTTTGGAACTCTTATATGGTCTTTGTACATGTTTATTATTGTTCCCTTATGTACAAGTTCTCTTTTAAATCTTTCATATTTCTCCATACTATTTCAAGCCTTCTGATTTATTATAACATTCATCTGTTGCCTTTATCAGAGAATTTCTAAACCCAAACTCTTCAAGTGCGGATACTCCTGCAATTGTTGTTCCACCCGGTGAACATACCTGATCTTTTAATTTACCCGGATGCTCTTTTGTCTCAAGTACCATTTTAGCCGAACCCATAACGGCCTGCGCTGCCATTTCATATGCCACATCTCTTGGAAGACCATATTTAACAGCACCATCAGCCAACGCTTCAATAAACATATATACATATGCCGGAGAACTTCCGCTTACGCATACTACTGCACTCATCTGACGTTCTTCTACTTTTCTGTATCTTCCAAATGAAGAAAATATCTTATCTATTACATCTTTTTCATTAAAATCAAATAATTTATCATCGTAGCATATTCCCGTCATTCCACAGCCCAATAATGCTGGTGTATTAGGCATTGCTCTGACAATCCTCTTATCAAATCCCAGTGAATTTTTTAATGAATCGACTGTAACTCCCGGAGCTATTGATATTACTATATGGTCAGGTCGAATAACATTTTCAATATTCTTAAGCACCTGATTATAATATTGAGGTTTTACAGCTAAAATAACATATTTCGCCTTGTTTGCACATTCAGCGTTTGACTCCGAATATTCTACACCTGTCTCTTCACTTACTGCGATACATCTTTCTTTATTTACATCTGTAAATACTAAATCATTCTTTGGAAATATCTGTAATATTCCTTTTAACATGGCATATCCCATGTTACCCATTCCAATAAAACCTATTTTCATAATTTTAACCAAGTCTCAGTCAAAAATGCTGTATTTTTAGTTGAGACGCAAACACAAAAGGCAAAAGATGCGTGTTTGCATTTATCCTTTCGTCTTATTTTCTTTTACCATTAATTTCTACCTAACTGTCTCTAATAATTTATTAACACTTACAAGCTTAACACATAAAATAAATAATTCTGTTGCCTGCTTCATTTCCTCTTCCGTAGGGAATGAAGGTGCAATCCTAATGTTACTGTCTTTCGGGTCTTTCTTATATGGATATGAAGCTCCTGCATTAGTAAGAGTTACTCCTGCATCCTTACACTTAGCAACAATTGCCTTAGCACAGCCTTCCATACTCTCAAAAGAAATGAAGTATCCACCTTTTGGTGCAATCCATGAACCAATTCCAAGTCCTGATAATTCTTTTTCAAAAGTCTCGATTACTGCTTCAAATTTTGGTCTCATCGATGCGGCATGTTTCTTCATATGCTCATAAATTCCATTAATATCTTTAAAGTATCTGACATGTCTTAACTGATTAACTTTATCATGACCAATTGTCTGAATCGTCATACTCTTCTTAATAGCATCAAGATTTGCTTTTGAAGCCGCTACCGCTGAAATTCCACCACCTGCAAAAGTAACTTTTGATGTGGAACAGAATTCATAAACCATATCTTCATTATCATTCTTCTTACATTCAGCAAATATCTCAAGAAGCTTATCATTATCATCATATAAATCATGAATTGCATAAGCATTATCCCAGAATACTCTGAAATCTTTTGCAGCCGGCTTAAGTGCTGCAAATCTTTTAACTACTTCATCAGAATATGTAACCCCCTGAGGATTAGAATATTTTGGAACACACCATATTCCTTTAACACTCTCATCATTATTAACATATTTCTCTACCATATCCATATCAGGACCTTCAGAAGTCATTGGAATTGTAATCATCTCTATTCCAAAAAGTTCTGTAATTGCAAAATGTCTGTCATATCCCGGTGCCGGGCATAAGAATTTAACTTTATCAAGTTTACACCAAGGTGTTTCACCAAGTACGCCAAATACCATAGAACGTGACACCATATCGTACATTATATTCAAGCTGGCATTGCCACAAACAATTACATTATCTGCTGAAACACCTATAATATCTGCCATTATCTGCTTAGCTTCCGGTATTCCGTCTAATACACCATAATTTCTGACATCCATACCATTCTCTGACTTCATGTCAGAAGTACTATTCAATACATCAAGCATATCCTTTGATAAATCCAACTGTGCAACAGATGGTTTTCCTCTAGACATATCAAGTTTTAATCCTTTTGAAGCAACCTCTTCATATTCTTTCTCAAGCTGATTTTTAATATCAAGTAATTCATTTTTAGTCAGTTCACTAAATGATTTCATTATAATGGCCTCCGTCTGTATTTTTATCTTACCTATTTTAATATAAGAGTGTATTTTTTGCAATACTTAATATTAGAAATATTTCCTACTTTAAAGTAGAAAAGCATATTTCTATTCATATAACTTTTACATAAAAATAAATAAGGTTACCATCTCTGATAACCTTATCTATAAATTACTTAGCGTAATCAATAACTCTGCTTTCTCTAATCACACTAACTTTTATTTGGCCCGGATACTCTAATTCATGTTCGATTTGTTTAGACAAATCTCTCGCTAAAAGTATCATGTCCGCATCACTGACCTGTTCCGGAACAACCATAACTCGAATCTCTCTACCTGCCTGAATTGCAAAAGATTTATCAACACCCTTAAAGGAATTGGTTATATCTTCTAATTGTTTTAATCTGTTGGTATATGTCTCTAATGTTTCTCTTCTTGCACCCGGTCTTGCTGCTGAAATAGTGTCAGCTGCCTGAACAATACATGCAATTAATGATTCAGGTTCAACATCACCATGGTGAGATTCAACTGAATTAATGACAATCTGAGATTCCTTATACTTTCTACACAAATCTACACCGATTTGAATATGTGAGCCTTCCATCTCATGGTCAACTGATTTACCAATATCGTGTAATAAACCAGCTCTTTTTGCCATTCTTACATCGACTCCAATCTCGGCTGCTAATAGTCCTGATAACTGCGCAACTTCGATTGAATGTTTAAGTGCATTTTGTCCATAACTTGTTCTAAATTTCATCTTTCCTAATAACTTGACTAATTCCGGATGAATACCATGAACACCAACTTCCAATGTTGCGGACTCGCCTTCTTCACGCATCATTGTCTCTACTTCTTTTTGAGCTTTCTCAACCATCTCCTCAATTCTAGCTGGATGAATTCTTCCATCAACTATAAGTTTCTCCAATGCTATACGTGCAACTTCACGTCTGATTGGATCGAATCCAGAAAGTATAACTGCTTCCGGTGTATCATCTATAATTAAATCAACACCTGTCATTGTCTCAAGAGTTCGTATATTACGACCTTCTCTACCAATAATTCTTCCTTTCATTTCATCGTTAGGGAGTTGAACAACGGATATTGTCGTCTCTGCAACATGGTCTGCTGCACATTTCTGAATAGCTGTAACGACATATTCCTTTGCCTTTTTGCCTGCTTCTTCTTTAGCCCTGCTTTCAAGTTCTTTAATCATCTTAGCAGTATCAATTTTTACTTCTTCTTCAACAGTTTTTAACAAATATTCTTTTGCCTGTTCGGAGGTAAGACCAGAGATTCGTTCTAATTCCTGTACACGTTGTTCATTCAATTTAGCCACGTCTTCACGCAATTTAGCCAATTCTTCTTCACGTTTTGCAATCGAATTTTCTTTCTTCTCCATCTGCTCTGACTTTTTGTCTAAAGCTTCTTCTTTAGAAAGAACACGTTTTTCATAACGTTGAACTTCGGCTCTGCGTTCCTTACTTTCCTTTTCAAGCTCATTCTTAGTCTTTAATGACTCTTCCTTTGCTTCTAATACTGCTTCTCGCTTAGTAGTTTCTGCCGTTTTTAAAGCTTCATCTATAATTTCTCTTGATTTCTCTTCAGCACTGCCAATCTTTGCTTCATAAGACTTCTTACGATGGACAATTGCCAAAAGCCAAGCACACGGAAAAACAATACACAAGGTGACAACTACGCTAATTGCTATTATCATAGGTGTATTCACAGGAGCACCTCCTTATTTAGTTTTCATTGTACAATCACAACATATAAATTTTATACTGTTTTTATAATTATGTCAAGTAAAGTTGATACTTTTATATGCACTTTGATATAAAAAGAAAAAAATACTCCAATATTTTTGTATATTTTTATACTTAAAATATTGAAGTATTTTCACTTTTTTAAGATACTAAGAACTATTTTTATCCTTCACTTTTCACTTCGTTATATATATGCATTATATCCTCATATTTAAATCCTTTTCTCATCAAAGAAGCAATAATTTTATTAAGTTCTTTCCTGTCATCTTCTTCAAAATTATATTTTTTCTTAAGAAACTCTTTCTTCACAAGTTCTAACTGCATATAATTAATAGTTTCTTCATCGTACTCATTTTCTTCAAATGACAATTCAATCAGTTCCTTACTGACACCTTTTAAATATAACTCATTCGTAATTCTACCCCGGCTTTTTGAATTAATATTATATTTAACATAGTTAAATGCATATCTCTTATCATCTATATATCGATATTCCTTAAAATCATCAATAACAATTTCCACAATTTCCAAAGGATATCCGCCTTGTATCAATTTATCCTTTAAGACTTTTTCTGTCTTATCAGAATCCTTTAATATATATATAGCTCTTTCCCTACATCTCTTCGGAAGAACTTCTGTCATAATTTCTTCATAAACTTCCTGCTTAATATCATTGTCTATCTGTAAGTCATACTTTTTAATCTCGCCCACATAAAGTGAAAATGCTTTCTCATAATCAATATAAATAAAACTTTTCCTCTTATCTATCTTAACTATATCCGTTATCATCATACTTATTTTTCAGACTCTTCTTCAGTTTCTGAAGGTTTTTGTGATTTAGCATCTTCTTGCTTCTTTGCTCCGTCTAATTCATATTTTTCTCTTACTGCCTTTTCGACTTCTTCCATCATATCCGGATTACCAAGTAACGTAAGTTTGGCATTCTCACGTCCCTGACCAATCTTATCACCTTTATATGCATACCATGCACCACTTTTAGCAATTATTCCACAATTAGCAGCAAGATCAAGTATGTCTCCTTCTCTTGAAATGCCTTTTCCAAACATAATGTCAAACTCCGCTTCCTTAAAAGGCGGCGCTACCTTATTCTTGACAACCTTAACTTTTGCTCTGTTACCTACAATTTCTCCGCCCTGCTTAAGTGTCTCAACTCTGCGGACATCCAATCTGATTGATGCATAAAACTTCAAAGCCCTGCCGCCTGTTGTAGTCTCAGGATTACCAAACATTACACCGACCTTCTCACGTAACTGATTAATAAATACAACAATACAGTTAGACTTACTTATAACAGCCGTAAGCTTTCTAAGAGCCTGTGACATAAGTCTTGCCTGAAGACCAATATGAGAGTCACCCATCTCGCCATCTATCTCTGCCTTAGGAACTAAAGCCGCAACAGAATCCACAATAACAATATCAACTGCACCTGAACGCACAAATGTCTCTGTAATCTCAAGTGCCTGTTCACCAAAATCAGGCTGAGAAATATATAAATTATCAATATCAACACCAATTGACTTAGCATAAACCGGATCAAGTGCATGCTCTGCATCAATAAATCCGGCAATTCCACCACGCTTTTGTACTTCTGCTATCATATGTAAAGCAACTGTAGTCTTACCACTTGATTCCGGACCGTACACTTCAATAATTCTTCCCTTTGGTACACCGCCTAAACCAAGTGCAATATCAAGGCTTAATGAACCTGTAGGAACTGTCTCTATATTCATGGATGTTTTAGGATCTCCTAATTTCATTACAGAACCTTTACCATGCTGCTTCTCTATTTGTGAAATAGCAGATTCTAATGCTTTCATTTTTTCATTATTATCCATAATAAACACCTCCGTCTAATCGAACTAATGTTCGTCTTTAAATATAATATAATACTAATTAGATTTTGTCAACTTCTTTTTATTCACACTCCATGGATAAAATATATTATAGTATCCAGATAGATTTTTGTCAATATATGTTTTAACATTTTATTTTGTGATGTATATGTCTTAATCCTATAAAATAAAAACTCTTCTGTGAAATTCAAAAGATTTTCCAGAAGAGCTTCTTAACTGCTAACTTTTATAAACTGTATTTAATTCCTGCCAAACCATTTCAAACGCTTTATCAACCGCTGCATTTCTTATTTGAAATCTGTCACCACTAAATAAATATTTTCCGGTAATAATTTTTCCTGCACAATAAACACCTATGCATACTGTTCCCACAGGAATTTCTTCAGTACCTCCACCCGGTCCTGCCACACCTGTAACTGAAACAGCCACATCAGCTTTTGCAGTTTTCGCTCCACCCTGAGCCATTTCATAAGCCACTTCTCTGCTTACGACATTATATTTGTCAATAGTCTCTCTTTTAACACCCACCATTTTTATCTTAGCCGCCTCTGAATATGTTATATATCCTTCGCTAAATACATTTGATGCTCCTGATACATTTACAATTCTTGATGCGATTAAACCGCCGGTACATGATTCAACCGTAGTAATTAACATCTGTTTTTCTTTTAAAAAATCAACTATTTCCTGTTCCATTATTTTCCTGTGCTTCCTTCAATAAAAACTTTTCTGTTTTTAACTAAATAATCAACCATCGAAATAAGTGTAAGCGCAAGCGATAAATAAATGAATACATATTCAAGTATTCCATACCACTTGTAATCAAGATTAATAATCATTATAACAATCATTATCATCTGAGCTGTTGTTTTATATTTTCCCCACCAGCCGGCTGCAATAACAATACCATTATCAGCAGCAAGTGTCCTAAGACCGCTGATAATCAATTCTCTGCTGATAATAACTATAACTATCCATGCCTGTAATTTGTCATTAATAAGGCAAATCAATGCTGCACATACAAGTAATTTGTCAGCCAGAGGGTCCATGAATTTTCCAAAATTCGTTACAAGATTATATTTTCTTGCAATTTTACCATCAAGCATATCCGTAAGACTGGCAATTATAAAAATTGTTACAGCAATATACTTATCATAATCGCCCGTCACATTCACAAGCATAAATACTACAAAAAATGGAATCATAAAAACTCTGAATAAAGTTAATTTGTTAGGTAAATTCATTATTTTCCATATCTCCTGTCATAATATTTTCATTTTGTAACTCTGCTTATTTTCATCTGTTTCATTCGCAAATATCATAAACAAAAGTTTTTTCCGACAGAAATTTCTTTCTCTCTTTATAGTACATTTAATTGCATATCTCTCCAATTAAATCGTATTCAACTGCACCGGTAACCTTTACTTTTACAAAGTCTCCGGTAATCAGTTCCTCATCCGTTGATACAAATATGTTACCATCAACATTCGGCGAATCCATATATGTTCTTCCGACATACGCATTCTCATCTACTACTTTACCTTCTATCATAACAGGTAAAATACGACCAACCATATCCTCTGCCTTATCAAATGCAATTTCCTGCTGAAGTTCCATAATTTCATTTCTTCTCTTATTTTTAATCTCTTCATCAATCTGCTCTGGTAATTCTGATGCAATTGTATCTTCTTCAGGTGAATAGGTAAATACTCCTAAACGGTCAAATTCCATTTTGTCAACAAAATCTATCATCTCTTTATGGTCTTCTTCTGTTTCACCCGGAAATCCTGAAATCAATGTAGTTCTTAAAACAATATCCGGAATCTCTGTTCTGATTTTATCAATTCTCTCCATCAGTTCAGCTTTGTTAGTACGTCTTCCCATCGCCTTTAACATTCTGTCACTGGCATGCTGTATTGGCATATCAATATAATTGCAGATTTTACTTTCCGTCTTCATTGTTTCGATAAGTTCATCTGTAATTTCTTCTGGATAACAATATAAGATTCTTATCCACATAATCCCCGATATCTCACATAATTCTCTTAGAAGTTCAGGAAGCATTTTCTTCCCATATAAATCCACACCATAAAGTGTTGTTTCCTGCGCAACGAGAATTAATTCCTTTGCACCATTTTCAACAAGTCTTCGTGCAGTATTAAGAATTTCTTCCTTTGGTACACTTCTGTATCTTCCCCTGATTTTCGGTATAATACAATACGTACAGCATTTATTGCAGCCTTCGGCAATCTTTATATAGGCATAATGACCACCTGTTGTTACAACTCTTTCACTCTCTTCAACTATAAGTTTATCAAGTGATGAATACTTTTCAAATTTATTTCCGCCAATAGTACTTTTTACAGCTTCTACAATTCCGTCATAAGAACTTGTTCCAAGAATGGCATCTACTTCCGGTATTTCCTTTGTAATCTCATCCTTATATCTCTGTGCAAGACAACCTGTAACAATCAGCGCCTTGCATTTACCACTTGTTTTGTGTTCAGACATCTGTAGAATAGTATTAATACTCTCTTCCTTTGCGTCATTTACAAAACAGCACGTATTAATAATTATTACGTCTGCATCACATTCATCATCGGTAAATTCGAAATGTTCTTTATTTAATAAACCAAGCATCTCTTCTGAATCCACAAGATTCTTATCACAACCCAATGAAATAAATAAAATCTTTTGTCTATCACTCATAAATTAATCAATATCCTCTTCTTCATCGCCTGTAATTCTGATATTTGATTTGTAAAGTTCTTCAACCGCAATAGAAAGTGGTTTTTTACCACATCCGTTAACTAGTGGCTCTTCTCCTGCAATAATCTGTCTTGCTCTCTTAGAAGTGGCCATAACAATGGAATATCTGCTCTGAACAACAGGCTGTTCGCCTGGTTCAACCTCGCTATTAACAACTGCCATTAAATCTGTGTAAGATGGATGTAACATTTTTATTCTCCTTCCGAAAAGATTTTTACGTCTTCTCTTATCTGTTTTATAAATTCTATATTTCTAAACGAACTGTTGTGATTCGCTTGGATTATCTCATGCAATTCCTTAACACTTTCTCCCAAATTATCATTGACTAGTATATTATCATACTGTTCAATGCCCTGTGACTCCTCAACTGCTCTCTTTAGCCTTGCATCAATAACTTCTGCCGTTTCAGTACCTCTTCCCACCAGACGTTCTTTTAACGTCTCTGCCGTAGGAGGCATAACAAATATTGTTAATGCATCAGGCATAAGTTTTTTAACCTTCATCGCACCCTGAATCTCAATTTCTAAAAGTACATCTTTGCCATTATTAAGTTGTTCTTCGACATATTCTCTCGGTGTACCATAGTAATTATCAACATATCTTGCATATTCTAATAATTCATTATTCGCTATTCTCTTCTCAAATTCTTCGGTTGATAAAAAGAAGTAACTAATTCCATCTTCTTCACCGAGACGCATACCTCTGGTGGTTGCTGAAATAGAAAGTGCATAATTATCATAATTATCTAACAGCATCTTTACCAATGTTCCCTTGCCAACACCTGAAAAGCCTGAAATAATAGTAAGTATTCCTTTATTCTTCATTATTATCTTCCTTTCCCGGTAATACATTTTCGTTAAATCTTCCTGCAATCGTATCCGGTACTAATGCAGATAATACTATAAAATTACTGTCAGTTATAATTACTGATTTCGTCTTTCGTCCCTGAGTAGCATCAACTGCCACTCCCTGATCCTTAGCATTTTGAACCAGTCTTTTTACAGGTGCCGAATCCGGACTTATAACTGACACAACTTTATCTGAATTCACAACATTTCCATATCCTATGTTAATTAATTTTTGCAAATTCTTCACCCTATTCTATATATTTTTTTGAAATTAGTCAACACATATTTATTATTCTATATTCTGTATCTGCTCACGTATTTTTTCAATTATTGTTTTAAGTTCAATTCCCACATCTGTAATCTCTATGTCTGTTGTCTTAGAAAGAATTGTATTAGCTTCACGATTCATCTCCTGAGCCACAAAATCAAGTTTTCTGCCTACGGCTCCGCCCTTTATAAGAGAACTTTTCATTCCCTCAATATGACTCTTTAATCTTACAATTTCCTCATCGACACAGATTTTATCTGCAAACAGAGTAACTTCTGTAACAATTCTGTTATCGTCAATCTGCGTACTAGCAATCAGTTCCTTAATCTTGTCTTCAAGTTTCTGCCTGTACTCTGCAATTATTTCAGGTGAACGTTCTTCAATAAACTGCACATAACCTGCCATCTCGTCTAACTTACTAATCATATCATTCTTTAGATTCTCACCCTCAGTTTCGCGTGTTTTTACAAAGTTCTCTGCCGCATTACAAAACACCTGCTTTAGCATCTTCTCTAATTCTTCCTCATCAATACTCTGCTCCTGCATTACAAATATATCCGGGCATCTGATTAGCGAATTAGTGGTAATATCATTTTCAATCTTAAGTTCTCTGCCCATCTGTTCAATATACTTAGCATATTCAGCAGCAAGACTTCCATTGTAAAATAATGTTTCACTATTTTCAGAATTATCTTCATATGTAATGAAAATATCTACTTTTCCACGTTCAATATATTTTTTCAGCAAGTTTCTTAAATATGCCTCATAAAAATTAAATTTCTTAGGCAGCTTAATATTTACATCTAAATATCTGTGATTAACAGATTTCATCTCTATAGTTAACTTTCTATTATTGTTATCTGATAACTCGCTTCGGCCAAAGCCGGTCATACTTCTAATCATATTTTCTCCAATCAATCCGCTTTTTCGTTCAAATTGCATACTTTTTTATTATAAGGCATTTCATTTTTACCGTCAAGCAAATGCAGCTTGTGTTTCATTATTTTTTACTTGAAAACATTGCTTTATTATTATAAACTATTGTTTAGAGCAGTAAGTAATTATAAAGAAATAAAGTGTGTCTTCTGC
>CAZQRO010000043.1:0-17530 GCA_964595785.1 uncultured Eubacterium sp. | reverse complement strand
AAATATATGCATTGTTAAGCAAAAATCCTTTTTCATTAAATTGTAAATAACTAAACCTGAATTATTCATGCCTATATAATATCTGCATGTAAATTCAATTTCCTATTTTGAACCAACAATGATGCTAATTAGCATGGCGATTCCCCTAAAAAAGGGTATAAAATCCCTGTGAGTCTAAAAAGTCATCTATCGTTTTTCAAGGTTCATTGTTATTGCTATTCCAGCTGTACATATAGCTTATGGATATTCTCCAGGGTTTCATAGAATTCATTCTTATATGGGCAGCTACTGCAAAGCTTGAATGTTATATATCTGGCTGAATGTACAACTTTTGCTGCGACCTTCAGCAGTTTTAATCGAATGGTATCTACCAGCTGTTTTTTCATGTCAGCAGGAAGCACCAGTCGCTTAAACCAATTAAATATGTTGTATGCCATAGCATGAATCTGGAGCCGGTTTGCATTTACGATTTTTGATGAACTGCTGACGGCAGCAAAATCAAAACCGTTTTTGCTTTCTTTTATGAAGTTCTCCATAGTGCCACGTTTACAGTAAAATTTGATGAGCTGTTCTGGACTTGAATTCATGTTCGTAACAATAAAGGTATACATATGGATAAACTGATTTACAGGCTTCTCTACTTTGCAGACAACTCTTCTTGGATATTTCCAGGAAGATGCCTGATACATGAATTCACCATACTGCACAGCATAGGAAACCACATCATTTTTAGTTGCGTCTGTCAGGTTATCATCAATGTATGATGCAAGTTTGTAAAGCGGTTGACTTGCTTTCAAACGGATCACATAACTGATTCCATTTGTTTCACACTGCTCATAGAGTTCTGGCTTTGTAAATCCACTGTCACCGCGAAGTAGTAATGGAATATCAGGATAATCACTTTGAAATTCATCCAGTAATGGCTGAAGGAATTCTTCGACACCAGTTGAAGAATAATCGGTTCCATCACGAAGTTGTATTTTAAGCAGGTCTCCTGTTATTCCGTCATAACAAACTAACGGATGGTAACCATGACTCTGATAGTGGTAATTGAACCCCTCGCCTTCCTGACTACCATAAGTATCAAGCAGTGTGGAGTCAAGGTCGAGAAGCAACAATTCTGGTTTTTTGACTGAGTATACAACTTTACGAAACCTACGCATCATACTGTAGAACTGGTTCAGTGTGGAGTCATCCATTCTGTTAAAGAATCTTGATAATGTAGGCTGTGAAGCCAAAGCTTTTTTATCAAGTACTGCAGTAAGCACAGGATCATTTGTGAGTTCATCTGCGCAGTCATCTTCAAAATAGGATCCAAGGATCTGGTAAATAACCTGCCACAGGTTTTCATCATCTGTATGATATCGGAACATGGCAGTATCATAGGTTTTAAACATTGCTTTTAATAGTTTGATAAAACCCATTTTGCAGGAAAATTCCTTGATGAGAATCAGACCTGCGTCGGAGGATAAATCGCCTCCATCAAAATTTATTTTAATCTGCTTATTGCTTTCTAGTGAAATAGTGTTTAATATATCCATATGAGAACCCCTCTTTTGTTTTTATTTGGATTAGACACCTTTATTTTAACAAAAGCCGGGTTCTTTTTCTATTCACTTATTAGATGAAATGCAATATTCAGTTAAAAGCTTGTAACTATGCGGGTTTAGCCGCTGTGGAATGAATTATCATGAATAATTCAGGCTAAATTATAACATACACATGATTTTTTGCAAGATAATTTTACGGGTAAATAGGATTTTATGGGTGGTAATATATTCTAGACGGGATTTTAAAGAAAAAATGACATATTTCCGATTATTAATTTTATCTCCCGGTGCAAATTCAATCTTAACTAATTCACTGTTTTCCATCTTAAATTTGATATAGTCAGGTGATGTGATACTAAGGCTGCATTCCAAGTAGTCAAACCTTACCATTTAGGAAATGCTTATTCTTTGTATTTTCCTTGCTTTTTTAACTGTCTTTATTTACAATGATAATTAATGAATATATCTGAAAACAACACCCGTTAACACTCTATCACAAAAATTAAAAAGGAATTAATATTATGAACTTTACATATGAATCCGAACGTTTGTATCTCAAGATTCTTAATGAAGAATATACACCATTTGTATTAGATTTTTTATATAGAAACAGAGAGGTATTTGAGCCTTATGAAGTCAGAAAGCCTGACAATTACTATAGCGAGAAGTACCAGCGTGCAACTCTAAAACTGGAATTTGACGCTTTCATTAAAAGTAATTATGCCCGATTCTATGTATTCAAAAAAGATGAACCAAATAAAATAATTGGTACTATCTCTTTCAGTAATATGCTTAAATATCCATTTTTAAGCACATGCCTCGGCTATAAATTTGATACAGATTACCATAACCAGGGTTTTGCAACAGAGGCAATTACCTGTGCCTGTTTTGCAATATTTAGGGATGGAGGTTTTCATAGGATTGAAGCATTTGTACTGCCTGACAACCTGTCTTCTGTTAAAGTGTTAGAACGAATTGGATTTGAGTATGAGGGACTTGCGAAAAAATCCATCTGCATATGCGGGAATTATGAAGACCATTTTCAATATTCCCTTATTAATGATGTTACATATATTCACTAAATGTAGTTTTTCTCTATGCACTATGCTCTTTTATATATCGCTCTATTGTCTCTTTATCAAGTGGTATACGGTTATCCATGGTCTTTAGTACATCAAATAATCTTACCCGCATAAATGTATAATCATCACTTAAATCATATACCTCATTATTATTAAATCCCAATACTACAGGTCTTAATATATTTTCTTCATTTTCCTTTATTACAAGACCTTTTTCCTTATTAGATAATTCCACACAGACACCGGGAACCAATATATTAATGCTTTTAAGCAATGCACCTACATGTTTCTCATCAAACATATTCTTATTATTAATCAGGTACCTTACTGCTGCAATATCAGAACTCGGTTCACCTGAAATATTCATACTTGTCATGGAATCAAACACATCTGCCACGCGAAGCATTTTTGTTCCTTCTAATAATTTCGAATCCGGGCTGTTTGTTCCCTTTATCTCCCTAATATTCTGGGAAATTATTATTCTTGTTAATGATGGTATCTCAAAATCCTTTTGTATTAATTCGTTTCCTTCTATTTCACATTTACTGATTGTATAAACATCCTCTTCCTTAAGCTTATTTCCTTTTTTCAAAATGTCCGCAGGAACCATTGCTCTGCCCAATTCGTGTATCAATGCCGCTGTTACAATATTAATCTGTTCCATATACGACATATTCAACTGTCCTGACATAAGTGTACATAATATCGCCACGCTTATGGAATGTTTATACACATAATCTTCTGAACTTCTAAGTGTTTTATTGAAATTAATTTTATGACCGACTTTACCATACTGCTTAATAATTGAATCTGCTAATTTCTGAATATTCTTTTCTTTTTCTTTCTTAATAATCATATCCAGTTCTTTTTTGAGTGAAAACTGTGCCATCGTCTGAAATCTCTCAAATTCTCTGTCTTTATCAGACATTTCCTGCATTGGTTCTGTGGGTTCTAATATGTATACACCTAATAATTCAAAGTTCTTAATACTGTTAACACCCTGTTTATTAAGCCTGGTATTCATATCATAAAGCATAACTCCATCCTTGTTATATACCGGCCTTGCCAGTCTCATTCCCCTTTTAAGCTTGTCTATCATTATAAACTTCATACACTTTTTCCATATATCGTTTTCTAATAACTTTTTCTATTATTAACGATACAGCCATTTTTTATATGTATATTCTGGCGTCCTTTCCTTAATATTTTGTTTATGTACAGAGCCAGACGCATTTGATAAAAATACTATGTTAATGCTTGCATTCGTATGTGTAGTTTTTATCAAATGCGTCTGACGGAAGCGTCACAGTTCAAAAATTCGGAGAATTTTTGAACCTGACTCTGTACTTCTATGTATATTGCAAAAATAATTTTATAAATACATACACCAATATCCAAATTTCATGGAATTATTTTCATTCTTACCTTCAAACTCAGTAAATCCAAACATTTTAGCTATTACCTGTTCTTTCTGATGAAACATTCCGGGTACACCAACTAAATATTTCTTTTCGGCATTCATTATTTTTTCACATAATAAAAGATACTTATAATTATAAAATCCATGAAGCAGAAAACTATTATTACACAGATTCCAGTATTTCTTAGGCAGATATGAAATATCATGCGGCGTTATCTTGATACATTCACCATTTATTTCATTAACCTTTACTTTCGGATAACAGTTGCATAACATTTTAAAATAATCTCCTACCGTTGAACCTATATCATCTATTTCGTCTTTTTTCTGCTCCTCCTTTAGCATTTCAACCAGCTTATTATTGCAGACTTCCTTCTCATTCTCATTCTGCTCTTCAACTTCGCTCGCTATAATAATATTCTCATTATAATCCATATCCTGCGGTTCCTGCAACATTTTATTTTCATATTTTTCCTTAAATTTATCTACGGCAATTGAAATATCATCCCATTCAGATGCATATACTATATTTAGTATATCATTATCAAATAAAAACGCCTTTGTACATATAAATATTCCGGTTATTTTATCTATGGATATTCCTGCATTTCCTATGTCATCAGAATTCATCCGCAATTTAAGTACACTGCATCCGTTTACAATTTTAATACGTTCAAGAAATATCTTCCTTATTTCACTGTTTTCTCTATAAAAGAAAAATACCTCTAACATATTGTCTTCTGCTTCATTCATAAGTTCATCGACAATCCTTAGAGATATATTCACTTTGCATATTCCGTTTCTGGATTCTATTTTTGCAAAACCTGCATTTTTACTTTTTGACCCTCTTTCATACGAATATATATATGAAATCAGTCTCTTATATTCTCCCATTCTCTCCTCCAATTACGCACCTCATTAACTTATCGTCAGAAAGAAAAAGAGTATAAGCCGGGTGCTGTATCTTCCTTTTTATTATTTTTCTTTCTTAGTTAATGTATGCTTTGAAGCAGAGAAATATTACTTTTTATTATAACTATTTAAAATATCTGATAATTTTCCAAACTGTTCTAAAGTTAGCGTTTCACCTCTTACATTCTCATTCAGTCCCATATTTGCCAAAGCCATGGCCGCCTGTTCTTTTGTATAATTCAATTCGCCTGAATTATTAATGCCATTTGTAAGTGTTTTTCTTCTCTGGTTAAATGACGCTCTTATCAGTTTAAAAAGCAGTTTTTCATTATCAACTTTAACCACCGGTTCTTCATGTAATTTAAGTCTGATAACTGCCGAACTTACATTAGGTCTTGGCATAAAGCAATTAGGCGGAACATTTGCAACTATCTCCGGCTTCGAATAATATTGAACAGCCAAAGATAATGCACCATAATCTTTACTTCCGGGACCTGACTGCATTCTGTCCGCTACTTCTTTTTGAACCATTATCGTTATACTGTCCACCTTAACTTTTTTCTCAAAAAGTCCCATAATAATAGGCGTTGTAATATAATATGGAAGATTTGCCACTACTTTAACTAGTTTACCACCATTGTGTTCCTCAACAAGTTTATTAATATCAACTTTTAGTATATCATCATTAATAACAGTTACATTATCGTATTCACTTAAAGTATCTCCTAATATAGGGATAAGCGACTTATCAATCTCTACAGCAACTACTTCTCTGGCATTTTCACACAAATACTGTGTCATCGTACCTATTCCCGGTCCTATTTCTAATACCATATCGTCCCTGCCTATTTCAGCCTCAGATATTATTCTCTCAAGCACTCTGGTATCAATAAGGAAATTCTGACCAAATTTCTTTTGAAATGTAAAATTGTATTTTTGTAATATTTCAATAGTATTCTTAGGTATCCCTAGAGTTGCCATCTAATTCTCCATTCTGATATGTTTTCAGCCGTTCGGAATTAATCTCTAAAATATTCCTGATTTGCTCAATCGTCATATCTGCCAGATATTTTTTCCCTGAACGGTTACTTTGATTCCTGCTTTATTCTATATAAATTAACTGCATTTTTATATGTCAGTTCTATTATTTCATCTTCGCTGATTCCTTTAATTCCAGATAATTGTTTTACAACATATTGAAGATTAATAGAATTATTCCTCCTGCCGCGATTTGGTTCAGGCGCAAGATAAGGACAGTCTGTTTCTAACACAATTCTGTCTATTGGTGTATTTTCTGCCACTTCCTTAAGTTTCTTTGCATTTTTAAAAGTGAGTACGCCACCGATTCCGATATAATATCCCATCTTTAAATATTCCTTTGCCATTTCATCACTGTAAGAGTAACAATGAATAACTCCGCCTGATATTTTACCCTGATATTCTTTCATAATATCCATTGTATCAAAAGCTGCGTCACGACTGTGAATTACTACCGGTAGTCCGATATCTGCGGCAATGTCTAATTGTTTTCTAAACCACTTTATCTGAATGTCCTTATCCGGTTCGAGAAAATGATAATCTAATCCTATCTCTCCTATGGCTACAACTTTTTCATCTGCTGCATAAGATTTAAGTATGTCCATATCAGTTTCAGTTAACTCACCGGTTTCATTAGGATGAACTCCTGCTGACGCATATATAAAATCATATTTGTGTGCCAAATCCACTGAAGATGCCGTGGATTCCATAGATGCACCAATATTAACTATGGCACCCACACCATTTTCCTTCATGGACTTTAATAATTTCTCTCTGTCTTCATCAAATGCTTCATCATCATAATGTGCATGACTGTCAAATATCATTTTAGCAAATCTCCGATCCACTGATTATATCCTTATCCACTGTCATTACCGAAAGATTACCTTCATCATCACCTGCTGCTAAAATCATTCCCTCTGATAAAAGTCCACATAATTTGGCTGGTTTAAGATTAGTAATAACTGCTACTTTCTTTCCTACCATCTCCTCCGGTGTATAGTGAAGTGCAATACCTGACACTATCTGCTTAACTTCATTACCTACACGAATCTGTGATACTAATAATTTCTTCGCTTTCTTAACTTTTTCACACTGAATGATTTCTCCAACTCTTATCTGAACTTTATCAAAATCATCAAGACTTATTTCCTCTTTAAGTTCTACCTCAGGATATTTTGGTCCTGCCTGTACCTTCTTAAATTCCTCTACTTTTTCCATTACTTCATTAACGTCAAGTCTTGCAAATAGAATCTCCGGCGTTTCAGTTACTTTATTACCTGATACATATTTTCCAAATTCGTTCATTTCATCAAGAGTTCTTGCAGTGTCATTTATCTGCGCAAGAATTTTAACTGAAGTTTCAGGCATAAATGATTCAAGCAGACTGGCTCCTATAGAAATACTTTCTACAAGATTGTAAAGAACTGTTGCAAGTCTGTCAGACTGGCTTTCGTCTTTCGCAAGCGCCCAAGGCATGGTTTCATCAATATATTTATTACATCTCTTAAATAATGTAAATATCTCTGTCATTGCATCTGCGACTCTTAAATCGCCCATCTTGGCAATTGCCTTACCCGGAGTTTCAATAACCACTCTCTTAAGGTCCTCATCACATTCTTCTGTGTTTACACCTTTATTAGCTACTACACCACCAAAATATTTATTTGACATAGATATTGTTCTGTTAACAAGATTACCCAATGTATTAGCAAGGTCTGAATTCAGTCTTTCAACTACTAATTCCCATGTTATTACTCCGTCACTTTCAAATGGCATTTCGTGAAGAACAAAATACCTTACTGCATCTACTCCGAATAATTCCACCATGTCATCCGCATATATAACATTTCCCTTTGATTTACTCATCTTTCCATCACCCTGTAATAACCACGGATGCCCAAAAATCTGTTTTGGAAGCGGAAGGTTCAAAGCCATTAACATAATTGGCCAGTAAATCGTATGGAATCTTAAAATGTCCTTACCAATAAGATGTAAATCCGCAGGCCAATATTTACTAAACATATCATCATTATCACCATCTACATCATATCCCAATCCGGTAATATAGTTCGAAAGAGCATCTAACCATACATATACCACATGTTTATCATCAAACGATACAGGAACTCCCCATTTAAATGATGTTCTTGATACACACAGATCCTGAAGTCCTGCAAGAATAAAATTATTCATCATTTCATTCTTTCTCGAAATCGGCTGAATGAATTCCGGATGATTATTAATATGCTCTATCAATCTGTCTGCATACTTTGATAACTTAAGAAAATATGCTTCTTCCTTTGCAGGCTGGCATTCTCGTCCGCAGTCAGGACATTTACCATCTGTTAACTGTGAAGATGTAAAGAAAGATTCACACGGGGTACAATACATACCTTCATAAAATCCCTTGTAAATATCTCCCTTGTCATATAATTTCTTAAATATCTTCTGTACCTGTTTCTCATGGTCCGCATCTGTAGTTCTTATGAACTTATCATATGAAGTATTCATTAAATCCCATATTCTCTTTATCTCTGTAGAGACACCATCTACAAATTCCTTAGGTGTAACACCTGCCTCTTCTGCCTTAAGTTCAATCTTCTGACCATGTTCATCTGTTCCTGTCTGAAATCTTACATCATATCCCTCTGCTCTTTTAAATCTTGCGATACTGTCTGCAAGTACTGCCTCATACGTATTACCAATATGTGGTTTACCTGAAGTATAGGCAATGGCTGTTGTTAAATAATAAGATTTATTTTTACAATCTTTACACATAAAATCTATCTCCTTCTACTATATTTTTTCAATTACATTAATTTTTAATTTAAAATGTTTCGGAATCCATTTTCAAATATAAAAGCATTTTTAGTCACTATTTTTTTATAATACATTCAATTGCCGAATTTTGCAAGGTCTTAATGCGTTCCAACTACTATATATTTTGTCTCACTTTCATTTTTTCTTTTGACAATTGTAAAATCAACACTGTTAACTGCCACATAATTGTTATAATCTGTATTAGCCATAACTTCCATATGTTCTAAGGGATTTACTATAGATTTATAGTTTTTGGCATAAGCCCTGATGTCCATTATATAATCTCCCTCCTCTGTTCCATCAGCTAATGCATACTTATCCTTCTCATCGAACCTAAGCCATGTCCCTGCTTCAATTTCACTAATGGTTCCATCATTTTTCTCAATATTAATATTACAATTAAATTTTATTTCTACCATTTCTGTAGTATATCCATAATCCCTTATGCCATATCCCTCTGCTTCAATATGACTTCCCTTTGTTATTGGAACAACATCAAATGCCTCTCCGGAATATATAACATTTGCATCTGTATTCTCAGCATTCATTTTATTACTACTGCCATCCGGTATTATCTGCCCCTCAATATACACCGGTGTATGTATACTTATTTTCTTCATATTATATACATTCTCCCTACTTATTTTCTCCGAATTATATTCCTTATAAATATAATAACATGATGTAGTCTGGTTCTGGCTGTTCTGTCTTGAATGAGGTATAATGCGCCCGGTTGTATAAACAATATACCTTTTTGACAAATTGCCCATATAAGGTATTGGCGCATTACTATTTACCCATGTATTGTCTGATATCACTATATCATTAAACTTCAAATAATCATTTTTCACTCTGATAGTTTCGATTTTTGAATCAGCCAATGACTGTCGGTTAACCTCCGGTATATTGGGTTTTACACCATTTACTGCCGTTTGCGTAATTGTACCTCCATCGAGATAATATACATCTTTATAAACCTTAAAATCCACATGACTTTCATATTCCATATTCTGTTTTTTACTCATATGTACTGTCTCAACATTAAAATTTATATCACAATTATCAAATGCATAGTTATCTGCATGTACCCCGGTCAGATATCTGACCTGACAATCATTAATAAGGTAATATGAAACACTTCTTGTTACATAATACCATTGTACTATTTCTTTCTTTTCACTTTTCAAAACCCCACTATAATCTTTCCAGTTTAATGTATATGTAACAACAAACTTTATCGGTATCCGAAAAGTTGTTGTTATCTTATTAAATGTCAATGAATAAATATACTGCTCGGCAGTTCCATACATATACAGACCCGAACCCGTTGGCACTGCTTTAGTTATATCATATGTACTGTTAAATCTTGTCCCCTCTCCTATATCCATTTCTGATTTAGGAGAATTGCTGTTTGATTGTTGAAGTGTTGTTTTTTCTTTTTTCGAAAAATATTTTGGCTGCACCTGCGAAGGAAAATAAATTGTTTTATCATAATGTGTCTTTAAATTCTCTTTCGAAGCCCATTGCCTTGCTTCTGATATTCCGGCATATGTAAAATACACTTCTCCCCAAAATGAACCATTAGTTCCATTAATGCCGCCGCATATATTTCCATTTTCTACTATTGTCATTATCTCATCAACATACACATAATCTCCATACTTATATAACTGATTCTTCCATTCTGCTGATACACTTCCAATTGCCTCTGAAATTGTATCTCTGTCTACCGTGTAATAACAATATACATATGCTGAATCTTTCGGATCATCTCTATATGTGACATTATTGCCTATTGGAATGATGGCATACTGCTGTCCTCCGGCATCCTTTGGCATATCATACCTCTTGATTACCCATCCGATTGTTTTGTAAATAATCCTTGATGTCGCCTTTTTATCATGTGTAGTCATTAATAAATTTCCTTTAGAATCAAATTCCAGTTTCTCATTATATAAATCTGTATCGGTATAGGCTGCTGCATTTAATTCTCCCAGTAGTATACATACCAGTATGCATATAATACCCACAAACATTTTCTTTCTTATGTTCATTAATTATCACCTTTTCATTTTCTTGAGTCTGCCTGTTATTAAGTTTTCTTGCATTATTTTATTTATGTGTTGCAACTTTTTAATAAGTGTGTTATAAATGATATATCAATTATTTTTATTTGTCAACTGTTTTATTTGCAATTTATATCTTGAAGATATATAATTCCATTATATATTTTTCACAAGAGGAATATATTTATATTATTTATCATAATGAATATTTACCTTTACAGGCAGTTTGTATTCCTTTTGATAAACCAATTATATGGAGGGTTTAATGAATAAATTTAACAAGAAACTTTTACCTTTGCTCCTTATTATTATTATTATGTGTACTTCCTGCCGAAGTATATCTATTGATAAGAGCAATACGGCAACCAGTGGTAATTCTGATTCATTTTTATCAGAAGATACTGATCTTAATTCCGATGAAGCCATTGCTGAGCAGACCCGCTTTGATACTTATACCGATGATTTATTTACCCGTATTGTATCTGAAAGTTCACTGTCTGTTCATTCCTATTTCTCATATCCTGAGAACTATGGTTTAGAAAACTGCCCTTATACATTAGGCGATGCAACAGAGAAGACTTTTGATGAAGATAACGATAAATTACAGACTTATTTAGATGAACTTAATGAATTTAGTTATGAATATTTAACAAGTGAGCAAAAACTTACATACGACATTTTGAAAACCGATTTACAGGATTCCTTGGATTTTTCCGAATATTATTTATTCGATGATTATTTATCACCAATGTCAGGAATAGTATCCTCAATTCCATCTTTTTTTGGCGAATTTGAATTAAATGATAAGGCTGATGTAAAAGATTACCTTGAATTAATCAAATTGATTCCTGAATACTATGACAGCGTTATGGATTTCGAAAACACAAAGACCGAAAAGGGAATGGGAATTCCTGATTTTCAAATTGATTCCCTTATTGATTCCTGCAACGAATTTATTAATGATGTGGATAATCATTTTCTGATTACGACATTTGATAGTCGAATTGCTTCATTAACAGATATTTCAGATTCTGAGAAAAGTTCATATATAAAAGATAATTCGGATATTGTAAAGAATTCCATAATTCCTGCCTATCAGAAACTTATTTCAAAGTTGTCCGCACTTAAGGGAAAGTCTGCTTCTGAAGGCGGATTGTGCAAATATGAAGGCGGAAAAGATTACTATGAGATACTGGTAAGAAGTTATACTGCTTCTGATAAATCTGTTTCTGATATTAAAAAAATTATTAATGATAGATTGCAGCAGGATGTCAATTCTGTCGTATTACTTTCTTATAAGGATTCTGATTTATATGACAAGATGGATGAATATCCTTTTGATACTTCAGACCCTGATAAAATTTTACAGCATTTACTAGATTCGATTAAAAAGGACTTTCCTGATGGGTATGATACAAATTATACTGTTAATGATGTTCCTCTAGCTATTGAGAAGTATGAGAATCCTGCATACTATTATATTCCTCATATTGATAATACATCAAAGAATAATATCTATATCAATAGAAATGATACATATGCTGATATGGACTTATATCCCGTTCTTGCGCATGAAGGTTTTCCGGGACACATGTATCAGACTACATATTTTCAAAACACTAATCCCGACCTTATCCGTTCACTGTTAAAATATAACGGTTATGTCGAAGGCTGGGCGGTATACACAGAATTATACAGTTATGCTTACTCCGGTCAGGATGATAATACGGTAAAATTTAATCAGGCAATGTCTTGTCTGTCTTATGATGTTTATTGCCTTGCTGATATAGGAATTAACTATGAAGGCTGGACTAGGCAGGACACTATTGACTTTGTAAAATCTGTTGGTTATGAAGAATCTGTTGGTAATACAGTATTTGAAACAATGATTGAAGATCCTGGCATCTATCTGGCATACTATGTTGGTTATCTCGAATTTATGGATATGAGAGATACCGCCGAAAGTAAACTTGGTGACAAATTCGATATTAAAGCATTCCATAAGTTTATATTAGATATTGGTCCTGCACAATTTGAAATTATACATGATCATCTTGATACATGGATTGCCAGACAGAAAAGTGCCACTTGACAACAATCTGCTTATCATATGGAATACTTTTCGTTATATAAAGAATATGATTTAGTTTAACATTTTCATAAGACAGTTCGTAACCATCCTGTCTATAAACAAAACTAGGGACTGAAACATTTTTATTAAAATAATTGTAGCTATGTTTTTTGTACTCCTATGGTTTTTATAGGAGTACTTTTTAATTTAATAGGAATCAAAAGAACGAAAGGAGTCTTTATGAATAAAATCGATAACTCTGTATTGAAACGATATTCCATAATATCAGAAAAAAATCCAAGAGAAATAACTCTGCTTCGCGGCAATGGATGTAAATGGCTTAAATGTCGGTTTTGTAATTATCATCTGGATAAATGTCCTGATGAGGAAAGAAACTTTTTACTAAACAGACAGGTTCTTGATAATATAACAGGACTGTATGAAAAACTTGAAGTTATTAACTCTGGAAGCTTTGTGGATTTAGACCAGAAAACCATGTCCTATATCATTAAGAAATGTATTGAGAAAAATATTAAAGAGATTCACTTTGAATGTCACTATATGCACCGGGAACAGACTCCTGCTTTACGACAAATATTTAACGATAAAGGCATATCGGTTAAGATTAAAATCGGCGTGGAAACATTTGATTCGCTATTCAGGGAATCTTACCTAATTAAAGGAATTGACACGGATTCTCCCGAAGAAATAGCTGAATACTTTGATGAAGTCTGTCTTCTTCAGGGGATTCCCGGACAAACTACTGACAGTATGATTCATGATATTGAAACAGGACTTAAATATTTTGAAAGAGTTTGCGTGAATATAATGATTGAAAATGGCATGCCGGTACGTCCTGACCCAATAGTAATACAGAACTTCATTAACAAGGTCTATCCTCTTTATAAGGATAATGACCGTATAGATATCTTACTTAATAATACAGGCTTTGGAGTTGGCTGATTTAACAATAAAGCATAACAAAACAGCTTCGGTATGGAGGAAAAAATGACAAACGAATTATTACTAATACTTAGCATTATCGGCATATACAGTGCTGTACTCTTATGGCTTTTCTTATTTGGCAAACATGGTCTTATGGCATTTACTTCATTTGCTACTATTACTGCTAATATTGAAGTTCTAATTATGGTTAAGGCATTTGGAATGGAAATGACCTTAGGAAATATACTATTTGCTTCCACATTTCTTGTAACGGATATTTTGAGTGAATTATATGGTAAAGAAGCTTCTAAAAAAGCTGTTAATATAGGGATTCTTACTTCACTTACTATGATATTTCTCTCTTTCTCTTGGATGTGTTATATCCCTTCTTCTTCCGATTGGGCATTTCCATCTATTAAAAAAATATTTTCAAATACACCGCGTTTAATGCTTGTAAGCCTTATAGTATATGCAATCGTACAAAAATTTGATGTGTGGGCTTATCATAAGTGGTGGGCTTTTACTGAAAAAAAATGCGGAGACAAATATCGTTATCTCTGGGTCAGGAATAATGCGTCCACACTTGTATCACAATTTTTAAATAATCTGCTCTTTACATTTGGAGCCTTTGCAGGAATATACAGTTTTAAGACTATGATAAACATTGTTATTTCGAGTTATGTAATATTCATTGTAACAAGTCTTGCGGACACTCCTGTTGTGTACATCGCCAGAAAGATTCCCCGCGGAATTCTCAACAAAGATGAAAATTTATGAGTATATGATATTGGGGGCAAATAGTATGTATATCTGAGAGGCAGCTTTTTTATACCTTATCCTTCTACAAAATATCTCTTTTATCTAAATATTTCTTTTACTTATTTACTAAAATAGGTTATAATTGTATTAATTAATTCGAACGACAATTATTAAGAGGAGGGATTCTTGTGGATAACCTTTTTAACCTTGATGAACTATCTGATGTATTGGCTGCATTTAATGCCAGTAATGAAGATAAAGCAGAAGAAATACTGAGTTCTAATATGTCTGAAGAAATGCAGGCTTCACAGAGAAGATATGAGGAATACATTAAGAAACATGAGAATGACAATTAGATTCTTAACATTTTTGTATAACGAAATAAAGTAGAAAAGAGAAAATAAATGGGTAAAAAAGCAACTAAAGCAGCAGATAACATGTATTGTATAGCGCGCTATGAAGCCGCTGAAAATAATGAGGCGTTTTCTAGCCGTGAAAAGGCTTCTGAACTACTTAACATTGACAGAACCCGATTGGCAAATATCGAACTCGGAAATATTACTCCATATCCCGAAGAAGTTCTTTCTATGTCTAAACAGTATAATTCACCTGAATTATGTAACTCACATTGTTCCGAACAATGTCCTATAGGTCAGCACACAATTTCAAAAGTAACCATTGACGACTTTGACCGTTTATCACTTAAAGTTCTTGGTTCTCTTAAAGATATTGACAGCATCAGAATATCACTTATTGCCATTTCGGAAGATGGGCAGATAGATGCAAATGAACGTGATGACTTTAAAAAAATTCTGGATTCATTAGAAAAAATTTCTAATAATGCAAATGCTCTTAAGATATGGGCTGAGAAAAACATTAAATTTGACTAATAATAAATAAATGAAGAAAATAATTTTATTTAAAGGCGGCGTGGAAACCCTTGAATTTTTCTCAAAACAACTTGCCATTGCATTTAACGAAATGGGCTATCATACCTTTTTCTTTGACATTCAGAATCAATTT
Organism: uncultured Eubacterium sp.; assembly: GCA_964595785.1. Lineage (GTDB taxonomy): Bacteria > Bacillota > Clostridia > Lachnospirales > Lachnospiraceae > Bovifimicola. The sequence goes on along the minus strand of CAZQRO010000043.1, from coordinate 1,841 downwards.
GACAGTTTTAATGAATTGATTTGTTTTTGTCATAAGGATGAAGCCGTAATGATTACATTTAATTTTATCGGGTTAAGTGGTGAAACTATTTTCAACAATAATGGTAAACTATTTTTTGATGAATATGGTATTCGCTGTATTAATATTGTAGTAGACCATCCTTTTTATTATTATAAGAATTTCCAAACACTGCCCAAAGATTACATACAGTTTTGCATTGACAAAACTCACATAAAATATATGAACAGATTTCATGGTAATGTTAAGCTTGGAACCTTTCTGCCATTAGCCGGAACCGCATATTCAGTTTCTGGTTATAATACTGATTCTTCCAATAATTTTGTGCAACGCAGTATCGACATTATTTTCACCGGAAATTATACTCCGCCTTCGAAGTTTGAACCTGAGATAACAAGACTTGGTGATGAATACACACGGTTTTATATGGATATTATTGATGATTTGACGGCTCATCCATGGCTTACCATTGATTCTGCTTTTGAAACACATATTACAAGGGATATTCCTGATATTTCCGATAAGGATTTAGACCTTTGTATGTCTAATATGATTTTTATAGATTTATACATAAGATTTTATATGCGTGGCAAAATTATTAAGACTTTAGTTGATAATGGTTTTAAAGTAGACGTATTCGGTTCCGGTCTTGACCTTCAGCATTATGAACATCCTGAGAATCTGATTATTCATGGTGGTGTTAATTCCCTGACATGCTTAAGGCGGTTAACGGCCGCTAAGATTTCCTTAAATATAATGCCGTGGTTTAAAGATGGTGCTCACGATAGGATTTTTAACGCAGCAATGAATGGCGCCGTGAACCTTACTGATGGAAGTCTATACCTCCATGAAATATTTGATGGTAAAAATGCACTTGCTTTTTATGAGTTATCAGACATTAATAAAATTTGTGACATTACTGATAATTTGCTTTCTAATTCTGAAAAACTCAAACAAATGTCTGAAAATGCAATTAAGATTACAAGTGGCTGGCACACCTGGTATCAGCGTGCAGCTATTTTAAAACAATACATATAACTGTTCGTTTCATATCATTTTGATACAAACAGTTGCTAATATATTTAATGAAATATATTGGATAAAATATTTTAGAGAAAAGGACTTGAATTAAAATGAACGAAAACTTAGGAGAAGATTTTTTTGCAGACATACTTAACACACAAAAAGGGAAAGATGTTCTAAAACAGAGCGAAAAATTTCAGGAAATAATGTGCTGGTACGGCTGTGCAATACGCGAAGTCCGTACAAAATTAGAAGTTTTAAATGATGAATTTCAAAATACCACAGCGCGTAACCCAATTGATAATATTAAAGCCAGAATTAAGAAACCTATGAGCATTTATGAAAAACTTATTCGCCGTGATTTTCCTGTCACCTTAGACAGTATTCTATATGGTCTTCATGATGTTGCGGGAGTCCGTGTTATCTGCCCATTTATCGATGATATTTATACCGTTGCAGATATGCTGATTGCTCAGGATGACATTACACTTATCCAGCGCAAGGATTATATTAAGAATCCCAAGCCAAATGGATACCGCAGTCTTCATTTAGTTATAGAAGTTCCAATATTCTTATCAACCGGTAAGCAGATGATGAAAGTGGAGGTTCAGATTCGTACTATTGCCATGAATTTCTGGGCAAGCCTTGAGCATCAGATTCATTACAAAAAAAGTCAGGATGATGTGGAAGACGTTGTCACACAACTCACCAATTGTGCAAATGTAATTTATGAAACTGATATGAAAATGCAGGAGATTCGTAAGCAGTTAGAAGCCGAAGGCAAATTGGAATTAGAATAA
>CAZQRO010000042.1:8529-17776 GCA_964595785.1 uncultured Eubacterium sp. | reverse complement strand
TGTAAATAAGATTGATAAGCCAAGTGCTAATATTGATAAAGTAAAACAGGAATTGGCAGAATATGAACTTGTGGCTGAAGACTGGGGCGGTGATACAATATTTGTTCCTGTATCAGCACATACAAAAGAAGGAATTGAGACACTTCTAGAAATGATTATTCTTGAGGCAGAAGTGTGTGAACTCAAGGCAAATCCTAGCAGAAAAGCAAGAGGTCTTGTTATTGAGGCACAGCTTGATAAAGGACGTGGTCCTGTGGCAACAGTTCTTGTGCAAAAGGGTACTCTGCATGTAGGTGATGCAATTGCGGCAGGTTCATCTTACGGTAAAGTCCGTGCAATGGTTAATGATAAGAGAATGCGTGTAAATACGGCAACACCTTCAACACCTGTTGAGATACTTGGGCTTAACGGTGTTCCAAATGCAGGTGAAGTATTTGTGGCAACAGAGAATGATAAAGAAGCAAGAAACTTTGCAGAAACATTTATAAAAGATGGAAGAGAGAAACTTCTTGAAGGTTCTAAAGCAAAATCAAAGATGTCTTTAGATGATTTATTCAATCAGATTCAGGAAGGTGAACTTAAAGAACTCGATTTGATTGTTAAGGCAGATGTCCAGGGTTCTGTTGAAGCAGTTAAGAACAGCCTTACAAAATTAACAAATGAAGAAGTTGTTGTGAAGGTAATACACGCAGGTGTTGGTGCGATTAATGAATCAGACGTAATACTTGCTTCTGCTTCAAATGCAATTATTATCGGATTTAATGTAAGACCTGATAATATGGCAAAAGAAATTGCTGAAAGAGAAAAAGTTGATTTGAGATTATACAGAGTAATATATCAGGCAATTGCTGATGTAGAAGCTGCCATGAAAGGCATGCTTGATCCTATATTTGAAGAAAAAGTAATCGGTCATGCAGAGGTAAGACAGATATTCAAGGCTTCAGGTATTGGTACAATTGCAGGTTCTTATGTTCTTGATGGTATGTTCAGTAGAGGATGCAGTGTAAGAATTACAAGAGAAAATGAACAGATATTTGAGGGACCACTTGCTTCACTTAAGAGATTTAAAGATGATGTTAAGGAAGTTAAATCTAATTATGAATGTGGTCTTGTATTTGAGAAGTTTAATGATGTCAAAGAATTAGATATTGTAGAAGCATATATTATGCAGGAAGTTCCAAGATAATAAGGAATTTCTGAAACAGACTAAAAGTTCTAAGAGATATAGGCAGGTATAGCCCGAAATATAGTCAATGACGAGTAAAAAATGAAGAAAGGCTTAGGGTTCAAGGCTATGAGAAAAAACAGTATAAAAAATACACGTATTAACGGAGAAGTTATGCGTGAACTTAGTAATATAATCAGAGGAGAGATTAAAGATCCTCGAATTAATCCGATGACAAGTGTTGTATCAGTTGAAGTAACACCTGATTTAAAACAATGTAAGGCATATATAAGCGTACTTGGTGATGCGGAATCACAGAAGAGTACTTTAGAGGGACTTAGAAGTGCGGAGGGATATATAAGAAGAGAACTTGCACGAACAGTTAATCTTAGAAATACTCCTGAAATAATATTTATAATTGACCAGTCAATTGAATATGGAGTAAATATGTCAAAACTTATTGATGAAATCAATAAGGATATAAAAGAAGATGATGCAGAAGATAACAATAATATAGAATAGAATAATGATACAAAAGATAATTATATAGAATAAAATGTAATATATAAGATAATGAATAAAAAAGAATTTATTAAGATATTTCAGAATTCATAAAAGTGAAAGGAGGGGAAATAGATTGGAGCAATATAAAATATCAGATTATTTAAAGGGTGTAAAAACAGTAGGATTAGGTGGACATATCAGACCTGATGGTGATTGTGTCGGTTCCTGTATGGGACTTTACACATATTTAAAACACCGATATGCAGATATAGAGGTTGATTTATATCTTGAAGATATACCTGAGAAATTTCATTTCTTAAAATATACTGATGAGATAAAACATGAGTATAACGGTGAGAAAAAATATGATTTATTTATATCACTTGATTCAAGTGATGTTGACAGACTTGGTGGGTTTAAAGCATATTTTGACAATGCAGATAAAACACTTTGTATAGACCATCATATAAGCAATACATTATTTGCAATGGATAACATAGTATTTCCTAAAGCAAGTTCTGCAAGTGAAGTTGTGTATACATTACTCGAAGAAGAAAAAGTGGATTATGATGTGGCATGTGCTTTGTATCTTGGTATAATTCATGATTCAGGTGTGTTTAAATATTCTAATACTTCAGCACAGACCATGAATATTGCGGGTAAACTTATGGAAAAGGGAATTCCGTTTACAAGCATAATTGATAACACGTTTTATACAAAATCTTATGTTCAAAATCAGATACTTGGCAGAGCCTTGTTAGAAAGTGTTTTGTTTTATAATGGAAAATGTATTTTTTCCGTTGTAAAGAAGAGTGAGTTTGATTTTTATAATATTTCTAACAAAGACTTAGATGGTATTGTTGAACAGCTTAGAATTACTAAAGGTGTTGAATGTGCTATATTTATATATGAAACCGGAGAACTGGAATACAAAGTAAGTCTTCGTTCAAATGAAATAGTGGATGTAAGTGCAATAGCTACATATTTTGGCGGCGGCGGACATATACGTGCGGCGGGATTTGATATGAAAGGCAATGTATATGATGTAATTAATAATATCTCAGAGCAGATAGAATTGCAGTTAGGATAAACATAGTTGTCAGAAATGAGAGAAAAGAATGAGTAGTAACATTAATGGTGTAATTAACGTTTATAAAGAAAAAGGTTTTACATCTCATGATGTTGTTGCAAAATTAAGAGGAATACTTAAAACTAAAAAGATTGGTCATACAGGCACACTTGATCCGGATGCGGAAGGTGTGATTCCGATTTGTATAGGAAATGCAACAAAATTATGTGATTTGATTATGGAAAAGAAAAAAACGTATGAGGCAGAACTCATATTAGGAATAAAGACTGATACTCAGGATATGTCAGGAAAAATTATTGACAAATTTGATGGGATAATAGATTTTAAAGAAAATGTAATTGTTTCAGTAATTAAGAGTTTCGAAGGCGACTATGCCCAGATACCTCCAATGTATTCGGCAATCAAGATAGATGGTCAGAAGTTATATGATTTAGCCAGAGCAGGCATTGAAGTAGAGAGAAAACCAAGAAATATTTATATTTATAATATAGACATTTTGGAAATTAAACTTCCAATGATTAAAATCCGCGTAAACTGTAGTAAAGGCACATATATAAGGACACTTTGCAATGATATTGGTGAAAAACTTGGTGTACACGGATGCATGGGATATCTTTTGCGTACACAGACAGGTATATTTAATTTAGAAGATAGCGTGAAATTATCTGAAATTCAGCAAATTGTAGATGATGGAAGATTATCAGAAGCGGGAGTACTTGTTAATACAGATGATATCTTAGATGATTATGGGAAAATTTATATAAAAGATAGTTTTAAAAAGTTACTGTTAAACGGAAATCCGCTTATGGTACAGATGTTTACGGATAAAAGTGAGATTAATTCGGAAAGTGCGATGTACAGAGTATATTGTGAAGAGAAGTTTGTTGCAGTATATAAGTCAGAAGATGATGGAACACTTTTAAGACCCGTGAAAATGTTTATATAATGGAGATTAGTTATGCGAATTTATGATGAAACAAAAGACATATGTGTTAAAAATACCGCTGTTACATTAGGAAAATTTGATGCATTACATTTAGGACATCAGAATCTTATTAAGGCAATTAATGAACAAAAGAGAGCAAATAATTATGAAACTGTGCTTTTTTCTTTTGATACTATGGGTATGAGACATCAGCAGGTATTGACAACAAAAAAAGAGAGAATAGAAATATGCAGAGAATTTGATATAGATAATCTTATTTTTTATCCGGTAAATGAGAATACAATGGCAATGGAACCGGAACAGTTTATTAGTGAGATACTTGTTAATGATTTAGATGCTAAAATTATAGTTACCGGAAAAGATTTTTGCTTTGGCAGAAACAGATGTGGCAATATAGAAATGTTAGAGTCATATTCAAAAAAATATAATTTTGAACTAATTGTATCTGATGATATTATGGTTAATAACGAGAAAGTGAGCAGTTCTAATATTAAGGAACATTTACGGAATGGAAGAATTGAAGAGGCAGGCGAAATGCTTGGCTATGATTATTTCATAATGGGGCAGGTGACAGAGGGAAAACAAAATGGAAGAAAAATAGATACAAGAACCATAAATATTATTCCGGAAGATAATAAACTGCTTCCACCTAAAGGTGTCTATAAGACTTGTACAAATATCGGAAACAGAAGGTTTAAAAGCATAACTAACATTGGGGTTAATCCGACGGTAAAATCAGATAATAAAATTGTAGTAGAAACACATATATTGGATTTTAACGGAAATCTGTATAAATCAGAAGTGAAAATCGACTTTTTAAAGTTTATAAGAGAGGAAAGAAAATTCTCTGATTTAGAAGCACTAAAAAGACAGATATTGCTTGACATATCAGAGGCTAATTTATAAAATATAGATATGAATATGTGATGTTGTTACATGAAGAAAAAATAGAAAAGGAAAGGTAATTGTATGAAAATTAGGGTGGCAATTTTAGATCAGGATCAGAATTATCAGAACAGAATATTGGTTGCTTTACGCGAAAGATTCTCTAGAAAGCTACAGGTTTTTCCTTGTAACAATAAGGAGGATATTTTAGGGGTAATTGAAGAACATGAAATTAAGGTTTTTGCTATTAATAAAACGATTGACTTTGATATTACGCAGGTACCGGAAGAATGTGCAGTTATATATTTATCAGAAGTTAAGGTATCAGGAGATATTAATGGAACATCAGCAGTTTGCAAATATCAGAAAGTAGCTAATATTGCCAATGCATTATATGAAATCGGTAATAATCATGACAAAGTGATAGAAGCAAGAAAAGCAGAAGAAAAAAAGGCTGAAGAAGAAAGATTAGAAGCTGAAAGAAAAGCAGAGGAAGAAAGACTCAAAGAAGAGAAAAAGGCTGAAGAGGAAAGAGTAAGATTAGAAGAGGAAAAACTCAAAGCAGAGAAGAAAGCAGAAGAAGAGAGACTTGAAGCAGAGAGAAAAGAGGCAGAGGAAGAAAAACTCCGCCAGGAAGAAGAAAAGAAAGCAGAAGAAGAAAGACTTGCACAGAGAAGAAAGAATCCGGAGATTTATGCATTCGTTTCAGCAGGAAGCAGGGATGGTAGTACAACAGCAAGTATTGCTTGTGCAATGAATAATTCAGATAGTAATTTGAATATTTTATATCTTGATTTGAAACAGTTTAGTTCAATGAGAAGATTTTTTTGTGCAGCTGATACAGAGGATACAGAGGTGAAATTTAGTGATGTACTTAATAAAGCATCAAATGATGAACTCGAAGTTGAAGAACTTGAAAAATGTATTGTAACTGATGTAAATCTTGGTATGGATTTTATTAATAATACAGATTGTGCATTTGAAATAGTAATGCTTGGTGATAAGGGATTTGAAAAATTATTTAAGACAATTGGTGAAATGGTAAGGTATGATATTGTTATCATTAATCTTGAAAGTGCTATTTCACAGATGAATTTTGCAGTGCTTAACGCAGCTAAAAAAGTCATTTTTGTGGGAAATGGTGTGGCAGATTCTAATAATAATATCGAAAGAAATGTTAATGTTATCAGAAAATATGACAGCGTTAACGAAACAGATAATATTAGTAAAGTTAATATATTATATAATAAGTTTGCTAATAGAAATTGTACAACTTTAAGCCTTAATGGTATCAATGTGGTCGGAACTATTAATATTATAAAAGAAAAAACAGAGATGAAAGTTATTGAAACTATGTCTAAGATGGTGATATTCAGACAGATAATTGAATAAAAAAGTTCATTACATACATATTTAAAATTACGGAAAGGTAAGGTAATAATATATGATAGATTTAAATATAAAGAACGAAGAAGAAAAAGTTATAGCTGAATATCTCCTTAAAACAAATGACAGAATAGATAACCTGACATTGGGAATGATGGTTAATAATGACATTGAAGGAGTTATTCCTATACAGCCTGTACAGGTAGATAATGACAGATATTTCAGATATGACATAACAGGCAAGATTACTATGAAAAAATATCTTGGTGACTTTGTGAAAAAAGAAAGAATATTAAAAGTATTTTATGGAATAGCCGAAACCATTAAAGAATCAACGGAATATATGATTAACTGGACTTCATTTTCTTTAGATAAAAAGGAAATATATGTGGATGAAGAAACAGGAAATGTAAGCCTTATTTGTTTACCTTTATTAATGGTAGTAAATGATGGTAATACATGTAATTTCTTTAAAAATATCTTATTTGGTTCACAGTTCGACTTAGATGAGAATGGAGATTATGTTGGTAGACTGATAACATTTCTTAACCCTAAGACATATACATTAGACAAGTTTATATATGAACTTGAAGAAATGCTTGAAATAGAACATAAAGTTGTTGAAGAGGAAATGGAAGAAGAAACTGAAGAGGAAATGGAAGAGAAAACTTCTGAATCAGAAATAGAAAAAACTGAAAAGTCTGAAACTGAGGAATCTAAAGAAGTTTCTGAAACAGATGACAAAGTAACTGATGAAACTGTTGAAACAGAAACAGAGGAATCAGCAGAAGCACCATCTGAAACAGAGACTGTAGAAACAGAAGAAACGGTGGAAATTCCTCCAATTGTTGCCAGACCTGAAATAGAACCATATCTTATTAAATTAGCTAATAATCAGAGAATAAAAATTGATAAAGATACATTTTATATTGGCAAAGATGGGAAAAATGTTGATTACTGTATAGCAGGAAATTCTGCAATAGATGAGAAACATGCATATATAATACGACATGGAAAAGAGTATTTTGTAGTGGATAATAACTCTAAAAATCATACATATTTAAACAGAGTACTTATTGGTGCCGATGAAGAGACATTTATTCCTCATGGTGCACAATTAAGATTTGCAGATGAAGATTTTGAATTCAGAATGCATAAATAAATGGAGGCAGATTATGTATAATATATTACTTGAAACTGCAGTTAATACTGGTGATACAGGTGGTTCTAATACATATATAATTATTGGAGCATTATGTGTAGTGGCAATAGTTGCAGTGGTTGTATTAGGTGTAATTTCAAAAAAAAATAAATAGTATGAATAAATTATTTCATTTTTACCCCAAAGGTTGAAAGCTTCATCCTTTGGGGATTTTTTTCTTGGGAAAAAGTATTATGTAAAACAAAAAAAACTTCTGATTATACACACAAATTTGTAAGAAAATATATTGTATGACCAATTTATCATTAACTATTATGTGTAAATTCTATATAAAATCCCTATTAATATTACTTTAAATTTAAGTAAAATTTAACTTGTTTATTTTATGGATATAGAGTATTGTATATAAGGAAGATTTTTGTATAAAATGAAAAACATAATGGTAGAGGATACGAAAGGAAAATTATGAGCAGTTCGATGATTATAAGCATGCTTGGGGGCTTGGGGCTATTTCTGTATGGAATGAAGTTAATGGGGGAAGGAATAGAGAAGGTAGCCGGTTCTAAAATGAAGACAATTTTGGAATGGTGTACAAAGAACAGATTTATAGGTGTTATTGTTGGTACAATATTTACGGCAATAATTCAATCTTCAAGTGCAGCTACGGTAATGGTAGTGAGTTTTGTTAATTCAGGACTTATGAATTTAATGCAGGCTGTTGGTGTAATAATGGGTGCTAATATTGGTACTACAGTTACGGCGCAGATTGTTGCATTCCAGCTTGACAGTATCTCACCTATTTTTGTAATTGCCGGTGTAGTAATGATAATGTTTTTTAAAAATGAAACTGTTAATAAAGTTGGAGAGGTAGTGTTTGGATTTGGTGCATTATTCCTTGGAATGACTCTTATGAAAGGTTCCATGTCAGGTATTAAAGATTCTGTTACGATAATGCATATGATTAGTTCACTTAAAAATCCTTTAATTGCTATTTTAGTAGGACTTGTGATTACAACAATTTTACAGAGTTCATCTGCATCAGTTGGTATTCTTGTAACAATGGCAGCAAGTGGATTAGTAGAATTACCTATGTGTTTCTATGTTATTCTTGGATGTAATATCGGAGCATGTACATCAGCAATGCTTGTTGGACTTACCGGTAAAAAAGACGCTAAGAGAGCAGCACTTATTCATCTTCTGTTTAACATAATTGGTTCGCTTGTAATGTTAATAATACTATTACCATTTGGCGGATATGTGGAAAATTGGATTAATGATATCTCAGCTAATCCTTCTAGAGCAGTTGCAAATACACATACAATATTTAAGGTATTTCAGGTTATTGTTTTATTCCCATTTGCAGGTTTAATTGTAAAACTTACTCATTGGATAGTTCCGGGTGAAGATGAGAAGAAAGAAAAATATGAACTTAAATACATAAGTCTTGAAAAGGCTGTTTCACCAGCAGTTGCAGTTATAGAAGTGACTAACGAAATTAAGAGAATGGGAGAAATTGCAAATTACAATCTCCAGAGAAGTATGAAATCTTTAATGACCGGAAACAAAGAGATAATTGATGAGGTTTTTGAAAGAGAACATGAAGTTGATTTTCTAAGTAGAAAAATCACAGATTTTCTCGTTAAGATAAATCAGGATTTGCCTATAAGTGAGACTAGAAATATAGCAGGTTATTATCATGTTGTAAGTGATATTGAACGTATAGGTGACCATGCAGAGAATATAGCAGAATTTGCCCAGACAAAACTAAATGAAGAAATAGTATTCAGTAATAAAGGTGCAGAAGAATTGCAATATATGTTTGATGTTATGGAGAAGGAAATAAAACTGGCATTAGAAGCATTTACAGAAAGAAACGAAGAACATTTAAAAGAAATTCTTTCTTTAGAAGATGAAGTTGATGATTTGGAAAAACAACTTCAGAAGAATCATGTGCGTCGTATGTCTAAAAACGAGTGTAGTCCTAAAGCAGCAATATTCTCAGATTTAATTTCTAATTTTGAGAGAGTTTCGGACCATGCAACCAATATTGCATTTGCAACATTTAGAGAAGAAGAATATTTATAACGTTCAGAGACAAGCAGATTTAGC
>CAZQRO010000042.1:4645-8429 GCA_964595785.1 uncultured Eubacterium sp. | reverse complement strand
GCGGAAACGCCAAAGCGAGGAAATCGGCAGATTTACGAGCTTGTCTCTGAAAAAAAAGACTTGACAAAGTGAATTTATAGTGGTATCATATTAAAAGTATTCAAAATGAAATATAAACCGATAGATAATTTTTCAGTTTTTTCGAATGAATGATTGTCTCTCGGCTTTTTGTTTAATAGGAGAGTTCAGTGGATTTCTTACGTACACATTTTTATTTTGATACAAATACTAATTAGGAGGTACTGAATATGAATAGCGGTACAGTGAAATGGTTTAATGCACAAAAAGGATTTGGATTTATTACAAACGATAATGGTGGAGAAGATGTATTCGTACATTTTTCTGCAATTGTATCTAACGGATACAAGACATTAGAAGAAGGTCAGAAGGTTACTTTTGACATTGAAAAAGATCCTAAGGATTCAAGAAAAATCAAAGCAAGCAACGTTTGTGTAGCTTAATTTTTCTACATTAAATTGCAAGAGTTTCAATACTCAATTTATCATGTAATGTTTAAAGTATGTATATTCAGAGAATTAAATTGTCCGATTATTAGTATTTGTATTATTGATAAGTAAAAAATTGTTAAAAAAGAAAGCAGTTAATTATTGTCTGGTCAAATAAGACACAGATAATGTTAATTGCTTTTTTTAGTATTTAATTATTAAAAATGCAGTTTTTTGAAATGTGTTTCAAAAATTGAAATATAATTTATTGTACGTAGAAATAATAAATGTTATACTTTTTATAAATATGGATTTTTAATGAAAAAGGAGATATGATCAATGGAAACTCATGAAATTCTTGAGAAAGTTAAAAGTGGGGAAGTTTCAATTGAAGATGCTGAGAAGTATTTTAAAAGAAAACCGTTTGAAGATATGGGATATGCAAAAATTGATACTCACAGAGAGATTCGTTCAGGGTTTCCCGAGGTGGTTTTTTGCAGTAGAAAAGCAGATGAACATTTAATAAAAATATATCAGACATTATATAATGAAAGTGAAATAAAAACAGAGATACAGACAGGAGTACAGAAATCTTTAATGAACGAATTGATGGTTTTTTCTAAAAAATATGATAAAATAAAATCAGAGATTAAACTTTTAGAAGAGAATAAAGTGAAGTTAGAGAGACAAAGGGATACTTTCGTGGAGAAATTAGTACTTCTTGAAAAAATCAATTTAGCACTTGATACGAAGAATAATGAGAAAAAAGAACAAAAGAGTGAAGAAGAGAGAATAAAGAAAATATTTAGCCGTGCAGCATTAGCAAAGATATTAGGAATTGGTACAATATATAAGGGAACAGAAATTTCTGTACAGGCTAAGGAAATAACATTAAATAATAATATTAACCATGTATATTTCAGCAATGACAAAATAAAAGGTGTTGTTGCGAAGAGATAATATTTAGGAGGATAAGTATATGGGAACAAAAGACGAAAAAAAGGTGTTGATTGTCGATGATGCGGTGATAAACAGAGAGATACTTAAAAGAATATTTTCAAAGGAATATAGTGTTATAACAGCATCTAATGGTAAAGAGGCAATTGAAATTGTTGAAAGAGAAAAAAGTTAATCAGTATTATACTGCTTGATATTATTATGCCTGAAATGGATGGATATGAGGTATTAGAGATATTGGGAAAAAAGAATTATCTTCGTTATATTCCTGTGATAATGATTACAGGTGATAATGGCTCAGATGTAGAGCAGAAATGTCTTGAAATGGGTGCAGTCGATTTCATTAATAAACCTTTTGAACCTAATATAGCATTCAGACGTGCATATAATGCCATTGAATTGTATCAGCATAAGAACCAGTTAGAGATGCTTGTTTCTATGCAGGTACGTAAACTCAAGGATTTGAATACACAGATTATTGAGAAACTCAGTGCAGTTGTGGAATTCCGTGATGTGGAGTCAGGTGAACATATTAAGCGTGTTAAAACACTGACATCAATATTATTGAAATATGTTGTTGAGTTATATCCTGAATATGAATTGAATGACGAAAATATTGAAATGATTGTATCGGAATCGGCACTGCATGATATTGGCAAAATCACAATTCCTGATAATATACTGTTAAAGCCGGGTAAATTGACTAAAGATGAATTTGATATTATGAAAGGGCATACAACAAAGGAAAGTGAAATCGTAAAGAGTTTTCAGTTTACGGATAATAAGAAATATTTTAATTATTGTTATGATATATGCAGACATAATCATGAGAGATTCGATGGAAACGGATATCCTGATAAGCTGAGTGGAGAAGATATTTCTATTGCCGCACAGGTAGTTTCTGTTGTAGACGTATATGATGCATTGGTAAGCGAGAGAGTCTATAAGGAAGCATATTCGCATGAAGACGCCTGCAAGATGATTATTGAAGGTGAATGTGGAGTATTCAGTCCTAAGATACTTAAATGTTTTATGGCAGGCAGGGAAGAATTTAAGAATATGAGAATTGCTGAATAATCTTTGAGGTGCAAGACTTAGATTATCGAAAGGTTTTGGCATTTATGAATAAAGATGTGTATGTGTTATAATATATCAGTTAAAATAAGAATGGAAGAACAAATTGAATAAAAAATTAAATAAAAAATATATAAATATACTATTAGCATTTACGGCAGTAATACTGATAATGGCATACTGTAATAAAAAGAATAATAAAAATACTGTATCGGTGCAGAGTACAGATATTGTAAAAAATATAGGATCTAATACAGAAGATGTAACAAAAGAGCCTGTTTCTGAATTGCAAACTGATAATACAACAGAGAAAAATACTATTGAAGAAACAACTAAAGAAAACGCAAATATAACTAGTGGAACTGAAGAAATGAGTGCGCCGGAAGTGATGACAGCAAATCAGACACCTAACACAGGAGGACATCTGATAGTAATTGATGCAGGCCATCAGGCACATGGCAATAGTGAGAGAGAACCGATGGGTCCGGGGGCGTCAGATATGAAAGCAAAGGTGAGCAGTGGCACAGCAGGCTGTGTAAGCGGATTATCAGAATATGAACTTAATCTTATAGTTGCCCTTAAATTGCAAACGGAATTAGAAGCACGGGGATATAGTGTAATAATGGTCAGAACAACTAATGATGTAGATATTAGTAATAGCGAAAGAGCACAGGCTGCTAATAATGCCGGAGCAGATGCATTTGTGAGAATACATGCAAACGGTTCGGAAAACAGCAGTGTAAATGGTGCAATGACAATATGTCAGACTTCATCAAATCCATACAATGGCAGCATGTATGAACAAAGCAGAAAATTATCTCAGTGTGTATTAGATAGTTTTGTGGCGAGTACAGGGGCAAAAGAAGAATATGTATGGGAAACTGATACCATGAGTGGAATTAACTGGGCGGCAGTTCCATCTACGATTGTGGAAATGGGGTATATGTCTAATCCGACAGAAGATGCGTTAATGGCAACGGAGGATTATCAGAATAAAATTGTAAATGGTATTGCTAATGGCATAGATATGTATTTTTCTTAATTTTATTAAATACACTGTGCCGATATATAACTGAAGATTGATATAAAAGTTTAAGATTTAGATAGTATTTTTTAATAATTATATAAACGAATAACAGGCTGTCACTTTTAAAGTGTCAGTCTGTTATTCGTTTTGCACAAAAAATATATGACCTCTAATACTTAATTATTAACATGTTTTTTAAGAGCTTCGAAGGTTTCTTTACTAAGCACATGTTCCATTTTACAGGCATCCTCATCGGCTATTGCAGTGGAGACACCTAATT
>CAZQRO010000042.1:0-4545 GCA_964595785.1 uncultured Eubacterium sp. | reverse complement strand
GACACCTAATTAAAGTTAGCATATACTAACTTATGAAGAAATAAGTTTTGAATATAAATATCAATATAGAAAGAGGATGAGATGATGCCTTTAACGATGGTGAATGCAGGAGAACCAAGTATGATTAAAAAGGTTGGTGGCAAAGAGGAAACAAGAAGATTTTTAGAGAATCTTGGATTTGTTACAGGAGGAATTATAACAGTTGTATCAGAAATTAACGGAAATATGATTGTTAATGTCAAGAATTCCAGAGTTGCAATAGGTAAAGACATGGCAAATAAGATAATGGTATAAGAGTAAGATATCTTCAAATGAGTAAATCTTTAACTTAGAATATTTGATACAGAATAAAAATATTCGGATTAATATTTTATAATTTTATTTTAATAGAACATATACGCAGTATGCGTGGAATGGAGGTAAAAATGATGACACTTAAAGAAGTGGCATGTGGAAAGACAATAAAAGTTAAAAAGTTAACAGGAGAAGGTCCTGTTAAGAGAAGAATCATGGATATGGGAATAACTAGAGGTGTTGAAATATTCGTCAGAAAAGTTGCACCGTTTGGAGACCCGATAGAAGTAACTGTCAGAGGATATGAATTATCTTTAAGAAGAGCAGATGCTGAAATGATAGAAGTAGAGTGATTTTATTTAAGAAATAACAGAAAAAATCGGAAAGGAAAAATGACAAACACAAGCTTTTTACATATTGTGTTTGCGTCTTTCATAAGCACGTCTGATTGCAGGTGAAAGACTTGGTAGAAATTATGTCAATTAAAATTGCATTAGCAGGTAATCCAAACTGCGGAAAAACCACATTATTTAATGCATTAACCGGTTCAAATCAATTTGTTGGTAACTGGCCGGGGGTAACGGTAGAGAAAAAAGAAGGTAAGTTAAAGAATCATAAAGATGTTATTATAACTGACTTACCGGGTATATATTCTTTATCGCCATATACATTAGAAGAGGTAGTAGCCAGAAACTATCTTATTAATGAAAGGCCGGATGCTATTATTAATATAGTGGATGGTACAAATGTTGAGAGAAATCTCTATCTTTCAACACAGATAATGGAACTTGGTATTCCTGTTATCATGGCTGTTAATATGGTAGATATTCTTGAAAAAACAGGAGATAAGATATATATAGAAAAATTAAGCAGAAAACTTGGATGTGAAGTTGTGGAAATTTCTGCACTTAAGGGAACGGGAATACATAAAGCGGCTGAAAAAGCAGTTGCACTTGCACAAAGTAAGAAGAAAACAACAGTTGTTCACAGTTTTGCACCTGAAGTTGAAGAAATAATTGCAAGAGTTGAAGAAAAACTTTCAAATATTGTACCTGAAGAACAGAAAAGATTTTTTGCAATTAAACTTCTTGAAAGAGATGATAAGATTCAGTCACTTCTTCATGTTATACCGGAAGTTGATACAGAGATTAAGCAGTTAGAAGAAAAATTTGATGATGATACAGAAAGTATTATCACCAATGAAAGATATGTATACATTTCATCAATAATAGGTGAGTGTGTAAGCAAGAGCAAAAAAGGCGAATTAACAACTTCTGATAAAATTGACAGGATTGTTACAAACAGGTGGCTTGCACTTCCGATATTTGCAGTGATTATGTTTCTTCTATACTATATAGCAGTAACATCGGTTGGTACATGGGTAACAGATTGGACAAATGATGGACTTTTTGGAAACGGATGGCATTTGTTTGGAATTGGAGCAAGTAAATACGAAGCGGAAGTAACGGATTATGCTAAAGAAAATATCTGGACAGATGATGTTGTTGCGGCAATAACTAAAGCAGATGATGCGGGAGTAATCGGTGCTGATGAGGTTCTCGGTGCAATTGAAGATGAAGACTATGAAACGTTTGATGAGGCGTATGGAACATATGCGGATTCTCTTGCGGAAGAAGGATATGATGTATCTGAAACAGTTGATACTGCTATGGAAGAAGCACCTGATACGGCAGATTACGGTATATGGGTACAGGGTGTTCCTGTAATTGTTGAGAAAGGGTTAGATGCCATTAAGTGCAGTGACTGGTTAAAGGGATTAATTATAGACGGTATTGTGGCAGGCGTTGGTGCGGTACTTGGTTTCGTTCCACAGATGCTTGTATTATTCATATTACTCGCGTTTCTTGAAGCATGCGGTTATATGGCAAGAGTTGCATTTATTATGGACCGTATTTTCCGTAAGTTCGGATTATCGGGCAAATCATTTATACCAATGCTTATTGGCAGCGGTTGTGGTGTTCCGGGTATTATGGCATCGAGAACAATTGAAAATGACCGCGACCGTAAGATGACGATTATGACCACAACATTTATTCCTTGTGGAGCAAAAATGCCGATAGTTGCACTCATTGCAACGGCATTATTCGGAGGTGAATGGTGGATAGCACTGAGTGCATACTTCGTTGGTGTTGCAGCTATAATATGTTCAGGCATTATTCTTAAGAAAACAAAGATGTTTGCAGGCGATCCGGCTCCGTTCGTAATGGAACTTCCTGCTTATCATTTACCGACAGTGGGAAATGTATTAAGAAGTATGTGGGAACGCGGCTGGTCGTTTATTAAAAAAGCAGGAACCATTATTCTTCTTTCATCAATTATCATATGGGCAGGTTCGTGCTTTGGATTTGAAGGCGGAAGTTTCGGATTCAATCCTGATATGGCGCTTGAGAGCAGTGTTCTTGGTAAAATAGGTAATGCAATAAGCTCTATATTTGCACCGCTTGGATTTAATAACATTAAGGCAACAATAGCAACTATCATGGGATTAGTGGCAAAAGAAGAAGTGGTTGGTGTATTTGGTGTACTCGACTTTGAAAACATGACAAAGATTGCCGCATATTCATTCTTAGTATTCAACCTTCTGTGTGCACCTTGTTTTGCAGCAATGGGAGCTATTAAGCGAGAAATGAATAGCGCAAAATGGTTCTGGTTCGCAATCGGATATCAGACAATATTGGCATACATAGTATCACTTTGTGTATACCAGATTGGTGCACTTATTATTGGAGAAATTAGTTTTACAATAGGAACAGTGGTGGCAATAGTATTCATATTAGGATTCTTATTTCTGCTTTTCAGACCATATAAGGAAAGCAATACGTTGAAATTTGACGGTAAAAATTTAGCAAAGGTAAAGTAGTATTATATTAGTATGTTTAGTATTAGTTATATTTTTATAAACTAATTCTAAACAGAGATAATATTTTTCAGCAAAGACGTAAAAATGTCTTAGATAGGAGTAATTATGGGAACTATAATTGTAGGAGCAATAGTACTCGCGGTAGTCGGACTTATAATTTACAGTATGGTAAGAGATAAGAAAAACGGTAAATCCATTCAATGTGGTGGTGATTGTAAACATTGCGGAGGTCACTGCCATTAATGAAATGAAAGGATACATGTGTAATAAAGCTATATGTTGGTGAAAAATATCAGCGTCTTTTTTAAAAGGGTATTGACATTAAATGAAATAATGATAATATAAACATATGAGCAATCATTCATACAAATTTAATGCATTTTTGCCAGGTTCAGATTAAGAATAATATTCCAGAATGCTTCGAGTTACATTACATTGTTTGTGAGAATTGTATTTGCTTATGTATTATTACTGTTTGGAATGGCAGTATCTCCGTTATTAAAGCATTATCAGAAAGAAACTGTAAAGCATATGATATCAGATACTCTGGCTGAAAAATATTTATTAAAAAAAGGTGACACACTTAAACTTAAGGATAAATATGGTGATACAAAATATAACTTTAAAATTAAGGGAATATATACATATCCGGCAGCGTTGTCAGTATTTATGAGCGAAGAGTATTTTAAGGAACAGTTTAAATTAGATGAGAACTATTTTAATGGCTATTTTTCGAATGAGGAATTAACGGATATTGATGAAAATTATATTGCTTCACTTATTACAGAAGATGATTTAACGAAAATTTCAAGACAGTTAGACGTATCCATGGGGGAAATGTTTATTATCGGAGCGGCAGCATATGGAATCGTTGCAATATTACAGTTTAGAAAGATTAAGAAAGTTCCAATGGATGAGGCACTTAAGAATGAAGAATAGCTTAATGAATGTGAAAACCTTGGAAAACAAATTGTAGAATTAGCATAGATAACATTGATTAACATGAGAAACAGCTTCGGCATGGAGGTAGAAATGAGTATAGTAATAATCGGCGGACATGACAGAATGGTCTGCCAGTATAAAAAAATTTGCAAAGAACATAATTGCAAGGCAAAAGTATTTACGCAGATGTCAGGAAATCTTAGTACAAAGATAGGAAGTCCGGACATGACAATATTATTTACAAATACGGTATCTCATAAAATGGTGCATTGTGCTGTGACAGAGGCAGAGAAATGCAATGCAGAAGTTATAAGATGTCATACAAGCAGTGGCAATGCATTAAACGAAATACTTAGCAAAGTAAGTTAATAAAGCAAAATTCAGGTATCTGCACCTGAGGTACTGTTTAAAGCCTTGCATCAGATGTA
>CAZQRO010000041.1:0-18285 GCA_964595785.1 uncultured Eubacterium sp. | reverse complement strand
AATTGTAGTGAACGTGAGATTTTCGTGGTATAATAACAAAACGAGAAATTATTTAAATAAATTATATTCATAAATGATACATGGAACGGAGATTGATATAAAATGATAATTATAGCAGGTCTGGGTAATCCGACTGATAAATATAAAGGTACAAGACATAATGTAGGATTTGATGCAATTGACAAAATCGCATCAGATAATAATATTCTTATGGAAACATACAGGCATAAAGCAATGTGTGGAAAAGGAATAATAGGTGGTGAGAAAGTCCTGCTTATGAAACCACAGACATTTATGAATAATAGTGGAGAAGCTGTCAGAGAAGCAATGGATTTCTATAAGATTAATCCGGAAGAAGAACTTATAGTTATATATGATGATATTAGTCTGTCTGAAGGTAAATTAAGAATAAGGACTAAAGGAAGTGCCGGTGGGCATAATGGAATTAAGAGCATAATTGCACATACAGGTACAGATAAATTCAAACGAATAAGGATAGGAATTGGCGAGAAACCTGATAAGATGGATTTGGCTGATTATGTATTAGGTCATTTTTCGGGTGCTGACAGGAAGATGATTGAAGAGGGGACAAAGAATGCTTCAGAGGCAGTCGAGATAATTCTTGAGAGAGATATTAATGCAGCCATGAATAAATTTAATTAATATTTGATAATTTAACAGGTAAAATAGGAATGTGTAATTAAAGCCAGTATACACATTTTTAATATAAAAATAGAAAACATAAAAAATAATATAGAAAATATAATAATGCAGGATGTTAGTTCTGCATCAATTTGCTGTACAAAGGCATGATTGGAGGCAGGTATGAGGACATTTGAGGAACCCTTATTAGAGTCTAACGAATACATTCGGTTAATGGAACGGTTGAAGAAAGATAAAAAGGGAAATATTACATTAGGAGTAACCGGTTGTGTTGATTCACAGCAGGTTAATTTTATGAACGGAATTACTAAAGAATATAATTACAGTGTCGTGGTAACTCACAATGAAAAACGTGCCCGTGAGATTTACGAGGATTATTTGTTGTATGATAAAAATGTTGTCTTATATCCTGCTAAGGATTTTATATTCTTTAATGCTGATATTCACGGAAGCCTTACACTTACAGAAAGACTTAGTGCCATCAGAAGAATAATAGAAGATAAGGATACGGTTATTATTACAACTGTAGATGGATTAATGGACAAGTTGATTCCAATTGAAATAATCAAGGATAATCTTATTCATATCAGTATGGAGGACAGAATTAATCTTGATGAAGTTCAGGCAAAACTTATTAACATGTCATATGAGCGTGTCAGTCAGGTGGAAATGAGCGGACAGTTTGCAGTGCGTGGGGAGATTATTGACATATTTCCAATGACGGAGGACACACCTGTAAGAATTGACCTATGGGACGAAGAGATAGATTCAATTAAATACTTTGATGTGGAAAGCCAGCGTTCCATTGATAACTTAGAGGAGATAACCATTTATCCTGCAACGGAATATATTCTTGATAAGAAAATGATTGAAAATGGTATTTCTAAAATCAATAAAGAAATGAAGAAGTATGAGGATAAATTTCGTAAGGGAATGAAGACAGAAGAGGCTCATAGGATTAAGACGATTGTGAAAGAATTCACGGAACAATTAGAACTTGGCAATACTAATGTGGCAATAGACAGTTTTATTAATTATTTTTATGATAAAATGTCATCTTTAGTGGACTATTTAGATGATAAAAATACTATTTATATATTAGATGAGCCGGCAAGAATGAATGACAGAAGCGAAGTTATTGAGAAGGAATTCCGTGAGAGTATGACTAACCGGCTTGAAAAGGGATATATAATCCCGGGACAGATTGATGTAATTAATACTTATCAGAATATTCTTGCCATGATTAGTGATAATCAGAGAATTGTATTCACAACACTCAGCCAGAAGATTAAGAATATATCCATAGACGAGACATTTCATATAGAAGCAAAAAATATTATATCGTATAACAGCAGTTTTGAACTGCTTATGAAGGATTTGAAAAACTACAGAAAAAAAGGATATAAGATATTACTTCTTACCACATCAAGAACCAGAGCAGAGCGTCTTGCAGAGAATATAAGAGATTATGAAATGGAGGCATTCTATTCTGAAAATCCGGAGAGAGTGTTAAAACCAAAAGAAATAATGGTGTCTTATGGTAATCTGCATCAGGGTTTTGAATATCCTTTAATTAAGTTTGTAGTAATAACACAGTCAGACATTTTCGGTAAGGAGAAATCAAAAAAGAAGAGAGTTAAGAAACAGTATTCAGGAAGTAAGATTCAGAATTTTTCACAGCTTAATATTGGAGATTATGTGGTTCATGAGAATCATGGACTAGGTATTTACCGTGGTATTGAAAAGATTGAAGTAGATAAAATAATTAAAGATTACATTAAAATAGAGTATGCGGATAACAGTAACCTTTATATTCTGGCAACCCAGTTAGATTTGATTCAGAAATATTCCGGTGCAGATGCCAGAGTTCCTAAGATTAATAAACTTGGAACACAGGAATGGGTAAAAACCAAGACGAAAGTTAAGACGGCTGTAAAAGACATTGCCAAAGATTTAGTGGAAATATATTCAGTAAGGCAGAATCAAAAAGGATATCAGTTCAGTACTGATAATGTATGGCAAAGAGAATTTGAGGAAATATTTCCATATGAAGAGACAGAAGATCAGCTGGCTGCTATTGAAGATACTAAGCTGGATATGGAAAGCAGCAAGATTATGGACCGGTTAATCTGCGGTGACGTAGGATATGGTAAAACTGAAATTGCTATAAGAGCGGCATTTAAGGCTGTACAGGACGGTAAGCAGGTAGCACTTTTAGTTCCTACAACTATTTTGGCACAGCAGCATTACAATACATTTAGTCAGAGAATGAAAGACTACCCTATACGTGTGGACATGATGTCACGTTTTAGGACACCGGCAGGTGTTAAAGATACCATAAATGGTTTGAAAACCGGTGAAGTGGATATTGTAATCGGAACCCATAAGCTTTTGTCAAAGAATATTGCATACAAAGATTTAGGACTTCTAATTGTGGACGAAGAACAGCGCTTTGGAGTAACACATAAGGAAAAGATTAAGGCAATGAAGAAGGATGTAGATGTGCTTACACTGACGGCAACTCCAATTCCCAGAACTCTTCATATGAGTCTTGTGGGAATACGTGATATGAGTGTGTTAGAGGAGCCACCCGTTGACAGACTTCCGATACAGACATATGTTATGGAATATGATGATGAGATGATTCGTGAAGCTGTCAATAGAGAAATAATGCGAGGCGGGCAGGTGTATTATGTATACAACAGAGTTAATGATATTGATGAAGTTGCAAGCCGTATTGCCAAGTTAGTGCCGGATGCAAATGTGGTATTTGCTCATGGACAGATGAATGAGCGAAAATTAGAGCAGATAATGTATGATTTTATAAAAGGCGAAATAGATGTACTTGTATCAACCACCATAATTGAGACAGGTCTGGATATTTCGAATGTTAACACCATAATCATACATGATGCAGACAGATTTGGGTTGTCACAGCTATACCAGTTGAGAGGCCGTGTTGGACGTTCTAACAGGACTTCCTATGCATTTTTAATGTATAAAAGGGATAAAATGCTTAAAGAAGTGGCAGAAAAACGTTTACAGGCAATCAGGGAATTTACTGAATTAGGAAGCGGATTCAAAATTGCTATGAGAGATTTAGAGATAAGAGGTGCAGGAAATATCTTAGGAGCAGAGCAGCATGGTCATATGGCGGCAGTAGGATATGATTTGTATTGTAAACTGTTAAATGAAGCAGTTTCATCTATGAAGGGAGAACATATTTTAGACGAATTTGAGACGAAAATAGATTTGAATGTAGATGCATTTATTCCACCGTCATATATCAGAAATGAAATGCAGAAACTTAATATGTATAAACAGATTGCTGTCATAACTTCAGAAGAAGAGTACAGCGATATGCAGGACGAATTAATTGACAGATTTGGCGAAATACCTGGAAATGTAATGAATCTGCTTGCAATTGCCCTTATAAAGGGAATGGCACACAAGGCATGGATTACGGAGATTACCAATATAGATGGCAGTATCAGGATTGTTATGTACCGTCAGGCGGAAATTGATACGTCGGGGATACCTGAACTTATTGAAAAATATAAAGGTAAAATGAAATTTATTCCTGATAGTAATCCATATTTTATATATGCACCTGAGAAAAAAAATAACGATATGGAAGTATATAGAAGATTATTGCAGGGAATAATTGAAGATATAGGTGAATTGGGAAAAAGAGCGGAATCCATAAAAGACAAGTAATAAAATGTATGAAAACGCTTTGGCATGGAGGTAAGTGTGAAAGTAAGAAATGTACTGGGATATATTCTGGGTGCGGCACTGCTTGCAGTGATAATAATTTTGATTATTAATAAATTTGTGATTTAAGATATGTAAAAGAACATCATCAAAACTGAAAGAGCAAATATCTGACGAAAAATCGAAAGGTATTTGCTCTTTTAATTCTATCATATTGTTTAAGATTTAAATATCAGCATTGGTTATTTTAATATGTATCATAACCATTATCAGTAGAATTGCTGCCTGAACTATCACTTGAATCATCACCGGAGCTATTATCCGGTGGATTTACACCTGTTTCGTCTATTATATAATCATTAATTCTTGCAACAAGACTTGAAGCAGTATAAGGCTTGTCAGGGAACAGATAGGAATGTAATCTTACAACATTTTGCTCAAGTCCCATTGGTATAACATAACCATAGTAAGGATATCCCTCTTCCGGAGTATATACATCATAGGGAAAACCAATTGTTTCACTGAGATTGCAGTCAACAGCAACAGTGAGTAAGTCAACTATTCTGTTCCATGGAATATTTGTAGAAAGAATCTTTTCGCCATTAACATTATTTTCTTTGATAATTGTATCTGCAACACTTAATAACTGGGATACCCCGGCAGACTGTGCTTCTTTAAGAAGAGTTGATAATACAAGTCTCTGTCTTGCAGTACGGCCATAATCTTCACGGTAAACAGTTCCGTCTTCAGCAGTAAATTCAACATATCGGATACGACAGTAGGCAGTTGCCTGAAGACCTGTCAGATGAACCTGACCGGAAGTTTCAATATCAGGAGCGTCCATTCCGGTTATTTCTCTTGTCTCTGTAAGATATCCGTTAATATAAAATGCTTCATCATCGGAAATGTTGATATCAATACCGCCGAGAGCATCGATAATCTTAGCAAGTCCCTGAAAATTAACAAGAGCATATTCTGTGATATCCATGTCAAGATTGTTGTTAAGCATATTTAAAGCACCTTCAGCACCATTTCTAAAAAATGCTGAATTAGCTTTTTCATAATCGATTTCTCCGTCAGTAGTAGTCATTCTAAGAAGAGTATCACGATATACGGACACAAGATGCACATCATGCGTCTTATTATTGATACTTACAATCATAATTGTATCTGTATGTGTGCTGTCTTCAAATTCACCATATCTCGGGTCAATACCAAACAAAGCAATATTAGTATATCCCTCACCTAAATCTACGGTATTAATCTTACTTTTATCAGTATTTGAATCGAGTACGTTGCTGTCGTAATCATCTTTATAAAGCGATTTTAACAGACTCTGTCCGGCGGGACATTTTGTAAAAGTCTTAACAATAAAAGATTTTGAATTAGGCATTAAATATATGGAAACACAGACGATAGCAATTAGTAATACAATAGCTTCGACTGTAAGAAGTGCAACCCTCTTTCTTTTTTTTCTTTTCTTTTTTCTTAAACGTTCACTTTTTGAAGTTGATGTAGTCATAGTTTCTACCCCATTTCTTTATAATAATAATTAAATCTGAATTTTATCAATAAGTAAAACTAGTATACTTTATTACTTTTGCAAAGTAAATATATTTATAGATGAGTTTTGTAAAAATAATGTAAAAGTCAATATTTTTCTGATAAATTAAAACCATTAAATACACGCAGTAATGGATCAAAGTGTAATACTATATTCGAATCTGAAAGAATCAGAAGATATTCATTATGTGTTTTAACTATCTGATATGAATTCTGTTCACTATATAAATATTGGTTAGAAGACTGGCCATCATTAGAAGGCATTTCGGATTCGCCATCAGATAAATAATCACTCTGCTGATTATTAGTTTTATCGTAATTAGCTTTATCGTAATCATATTTATCTTCTATGTATTTAATGTTATTTTCATTAATAATATTTATCTTAATATCAGAGGAATCGGATGCATCAATAAAATAATTATCAAGCATATCAAGAAGATATATAATATCATCAAAAATTGAGGAAATTTTTTTCTGACCGCTGTCATTAACTAAATTACTTAAGTAGGTATTTCCATTTGTCATTATATCATTCGTATAGTCTTCGTCATTGTGAATCTCCTGACATTGAAAAGAATACAGATAACCTGAGTAATCAAAAGAAAAATTCAAATCATATGAATAATTTCCTATATCAATATTATTGTTATAGTAAAACAAGGTACTATTTGTTGTATCAACACGCAGATTCGGTTCCATATAATAAAAATTAATTAATTCAGAAAGGGAACTATCGGTAGTTAATATAAGATTCTTTTGGTCTGTAGGAATTACCTTATAAAAATAATATACTAAATTATTGTATAGATTAGTGGTATCTACAAAATCAGATAATGTATTTTCATAAGAATCATCACCATCATCACCATTACCAAAAGAATTATTATAAAAATTATGGTAGGAAATAGAACTGTCATAATAGTTCCATGGAAATAAAGTTATATCACTGTCAGCCTGAGAATAAAACACATAAGAATCATTATTTTCTGCGGAAAGAGGAGTGATTCCACGGTTATCATCAACAAAATATTTTCCTGCCATAGCTAGAAATTTATATCCGATAGTAATAATAAGTGAGGCAATTATAATGGTTTTAATAAATGCAAAGAAGTTATTTGTCCGTTTCATCAATCTCCACTCCTTTCATGACAATGGTAACAGTAGTTCCCACGTCTTTTTCACTTTCTATAATAAACTTAGCATTATGGATTTCTGCAATTCTCTTACACAAGGCAAGTCCAAGTCCTGCACCGCCTGCCTTACGGCTTCTGGCTTTATCAATCATATAAAAAGGTTCTGTTATTTTAATTAACTGCTCTTTATCAATTCCGATGCCTTCGTCACGAATTGAAATACTCAGGACACCACCACAAAAATGTCCCTCAAAATATATATTTCCATTTTTCATCGAAGCCTTAATAGCATTATCAACTATATTAAATAGCATGGATTTGAATAATTCTAAATCAATACATATTTTACATTCATCCCATGAGACCATAAGATTCAAGCCGCTATTTTCGAAAATAGGTTTAAATACCAGTTCAGCTTGTGTAAATAACTTTTCAGTAGTAACTTCCGTAAATTCCAGATTAGTTTCACCAACAGTAATAATCTCCATTAGTTTACCGGAAAGATTCTTAAGGCGCTTGGCTTCCTCGAAAATAATCCCGTTATATTCTGATAATTCTTCCGGTGTAATATTGCGCTTGATTCTGATGATATCAGCAAAACCAAGAATTGATGTAAGAGGCGTCTTCATTTCGTGCGAGAGATTATTGATAAACTGTCGTCTGTTTTCAGATGTTTCCTGCAAAAGTGTGACATTTTCCTCGACAGAATCCGCCATTACGTTCATATTATGTGCCAGTTCACCTAATTCATCATGGCTTTTGACAGCAATACGCTGTGTGTAATCGCCGGCAGCAATAGAATGAGTAGTATTATTTAAGTGGACTAATGGCCTTAATAATAGTTTTGCTAATATGAGCAGCATAAAAGCACATGTTAATGAAAGAGCAATGCTTAGAAATTTAGCGTAATCAAGCTGATTCTCATATAAATCATAAATTTCTGAGATATTAGTGGAGGTAACAAATATGAATTCCTGACCTTCTAATGTTATGTGAGACGCAATAATAAGATAATGAAGGCTGTCACTCTGAACAATCTGTTTATATGTGGTATTCTGTTCCGAAACTGAATCTAAAAGTTCATCATTAATACTTATCTTACTGTTGTTGTAAAGCATCTCGTTATACGTATTAAAAAGAGCAATAACAGTAGTTTCCTTTGTGTCAGAGTTTTCAAAAATATTATCCATTACATCTACAATCCCTTTTGTATTAAGCAAAATAGAACCGTTTCGAAGTCTTTCAGCAATAATTCGGTTATTAATATTTGAAATCATATATTCATGTTCGGAAAGCGTACTTTCAGTCTGTCGTTTCATAGAGGATTTAAAGTTGTTTTTTAATAAAAGAACTCCAAGAGTGCTTACGGCAAGCATAACTGTAAGCAGAGTCCAAAGGAAAATCTTTTGCCAAAGTTTCATTAGTTATAATACCTTTCTAAAATAATGGTACTCCTAATATACAACGGCTACATTTCTTTATCTAATCTATAACCGAGCTTAGGCAGTGTTACCAATTTGTTTTTTAAATTAAGTTTTTTACGCAACTGCTGGATATGTATGTCGACTGTTCGTGATTCACCTTCAAATTCGTATCCCCATATGGCAGACAGTAACTGCATTCTTGTGATTGCCACATCTGTATGTTTAATGAAAAATACCAGCAGTTCAAATTCTTTAGGCGTAAGATTAACATTTTCACCATCCTGCTTACAGCTGTGTACAGAAGTATCGACGATAATATTATAGTAAGTTAGTAAATGGTCTTCCTTATTATATCTTCGCAGTACAACTTCAATTCTGGCTAATAATTCCATTGCTTCAAAAGGTTTAACAATGTAGTCTTCAGCACCAAGTTTAAGCCCCGTTACCTTGTCCATTACATCCTGTTTGGCAGTAATGAAAATGACAGGAGTGTCATTAGTTTTTTTAGAAATGATTTCAAAGCCGTCCATTCCGGGAAGCATGACATCTAGCAGAATCAAATCAAAAGAATCTGAATTGATTAATTCTAAAGATTTAATACCATCCTGACATGAGGTAGAGGAATATCCACCGATTTCAATGGTAGTCTGTATCATTTTAGCAATGTTTATATCATCTTCAACAACCAGTATTCGTATCATATCATTTATTTCCTTTTTAAAATATTATTTTTACAACATATATATTAGTTTAAGAGTAAATGGTAAAAAAGTATACTGATTTTTGTAAAAAAAATGCAAAATCTTATGAATGATATCAAAAATATATATTTTACCATACAACAACATTATTATATTAAAAAAATATTATATTTATTTAATTTTTTTAATATAAAATTTATAATAGGCATTGACGTATAATAAAATATCCTGTGAAATTTTTGGAATAATTGCTATAGTTGCAGAAATTAGCTACATTATAAAATATAAAAAATGACATTGGGGGATTTCCCTAATGTCATTTTAAAATGTTGCTTTTGATTATTATTTTTTTGTAAAGGTCATACCTTCGAAAGTAATAGTCTTTTTAGACTTGTTATATGTACCTTCTATAGTTTCGCCTTCGGCTGTGAGTTTAACTTTTTTGCCATTAAATTTGATGGTGCCTTTTTGGGTTTCATTTTCACCAAATGCTGCCATTTTCATTGTGAATTTACTTCCATCAACTTTAATAGTACATGTTACACCATAAGCTTCCATATCCTTACATAAATATGTACCATTCTTACCTCCGCCAATTAATAGAACTACACAAAGGATAACAGCAGCGATAACAACTACGGCTGCACATGAAAGACCGATAATAAGACCTTTCTTAGATTTCTTTGGAACATCATAGACGGGAGCCTGATTAAAAGCAGGCTGAGACGCATTATCAACCGGTAATGCAGCAGCACAATTAGGACAAACTAATGTGCCTTCCTGGAGCTGTGCTCCACAATTAGGACAATTCATACCCAACATCCTTTCTTCTTATAAAAATACTATTTTATTCATTGTTTCTCGACGAATACAAAGAAATTGTAACATACAAATAATTCCAAATCCAGTATTTTTTTGTAAAGTGTAGTAAAACGTACATTAAATGTTTGTATTAAATTACTATGACGTACGATAGGATGAGTTAAGCGAAAAATAGTATAAATTATGTATATGATTTTAGTTAATGAATAATAAAATAAGGGAATTGTACTTTTTAGTGTACTTGAATTTTTATAAAGTAAGTGCTAATATAATTGATATTAGTGTGTATACACAAAAATTTTAACATAAGAGGTGTCATAATGGCTAAAGGATTTGATGAATTAATTTCGAAAGTAAATAGTTGCAGTGTTAAGACCGTAGCGGTAGCAGTTGCACAGGATGCACCTGTACTTGAAGCAGTAAAGGCAGCAAAAGAAAGAAATATTGCTAATGCGATTTTAGTTGGTGATGAAGATAAGATTAAGGAAATTGCAGCAGAAATCAATATGGATTTATCTGATTATCAGATAATCGATGAGAAAGATGTGAATGCAGCGGCACTTAAGGCAGTTGAATTAGTACATAATGGAAAAGCAGATATGTATATGAAAGGACTTATTGATACAAAATCATTCTTGAAGAGTGTACTTGATAAGGAGGTTGGTCTTAGAAATAACCGTCCATTATCTCATGTATGTGTATTTGAAATTGAAGGAATTAACAAATTATTATTCCTTACAGATGTTGCATTTATGACATATCCGACACTTGATGATAAAGTAAGTATTATTGAGAATACAGTCGAAATCTGTAACGCATGTGGAATTGACATACCAAAAGTTGCTCCGCTTGCAGCAGTTGAGGTGGTTAACCCTAAGATGCCTGTTACGGTTGAAGCTGCTGAACTTACAAAGATGTGTGCAGAAGGCAAAATTAAAGGCTGTATAGTTGACGGACCTTTATCAATGGATCTTGCAATCTGTCCTGAAGCTGCGGCGCACAAAGGTGCAGAAGGCAGAAAAATCGTGGGCGATGCAGATGTATTGTTATTCCCGGACATTCATGCAGGAAACCTAGTTTATAAGACACTTGTTCATACGGCAAAGGTTAAAAATGGTAATATAATTACAGGTACAAAAGCTCCTGTTATATTAACATCACGTTCAGATGATTTTGAGACAAAGGTTAATTCAATAGCACTTGGCTCAGTAGTGGCTGAGGCAATGAAAAATAAATAAATGCAGTGTTCAGGATATAATGTCCCGAAGTGACTGTAAATTAAAAGGAGAATAACAGATGGCTGTAAAGAGTTTAATTATTAATCCAGGTTCTACATCAACAAAGATTGGTGTGTTTGAAGATGAAACATTGTTGTTTGAAGAAACATTAAGACATTCTACGGAAGAAATCAGTCAGTATGCGACAATCGTTGACCAGAAGGATTTTCGTAAGAATATTATACTTGATTTATTGAAAGAGAAAGATTTTGATATTAAATCATTAAATGTAGTAGTTGGACGAGGTGGTTTACTTAAGCCAATTCCGGGTGGTACATATGCAGTCAGTGATGAACTTTTAGCGGATTTAAAGATTGGCATTCAGGGACAGCATGCCTCTAACCTTGGAGGTATTCTTGCAAAAGAAATAGGTGATGAAATCGGTGTTCCTTCATTTATCGTTGACCCGGTTTGCGTAGATGAACTTTGTGATGAGGCAAGATTATCAGGCTGTCCTGAAGTTCCACGCACCAGCATCTTCCATGCACTCAACCAGAAAGCAGTTGCAAAGAGATATGCTAAAGAGAACGGAAAGAAATATGAAGACTTGAATCTTATTGTAGTTCATATGGGTGGCGGAGTTTCAGTTGGTGCCCATAAGAATGGTAAGATT
Organism: uncultured Eubacterium sp.; assembly: GCA_964595785.1. Taxonomy (GTDB): domain Bacteria; phylum Bacillota; class Clostridia; order Lachnospirales; family Lachnospiraceae; genus Bovifimicola. Next base: position 6,372 of record CAZQRO010000041.1, on the reverse strand, counting down.
ATAGATGTTCCTAATGCACTTGAAGGTGATGGTGCATTTTCTCCTGAAAGAGCAGGTGGAGTTCCTGTTGGAGGACTTGTAAGATTATGCTTTTCCGGAAAATATACAGAGAAAGAAGTATATAAGATGCTTGTCGGAAACGGCGGTTTAAATGCATACCTTAACACAAACGATATGAGAGATGTTATGAAGATGGCTGATGAAGAAAATAATGAGAAAGCCATACTTGTTCGTGATGCATTTATATATCAGGTAAGTAAGGACATTGGTGCTATGGCGTGTGTATTAAATGGTAAGGTTGACCGAATAATAGTTACGGGCGGTATAGCTTATAATGCGCATATTATCAATGAATTAAAAGAAAAATCAGAATGGATTGCTCCATTTACAGTATATGCCGGAGAAGATGAACTTCTTGCACTTGCACAGGGCGGACTTCGCGTAGTTAATGGCGAAGAAAAGGCAATGGAATACTAATCAAATAATATTTTGCAGACAATATATGGCTGTTACACAGACGAATAGAAGTTGTTGTGACAGCTATTTTCAATAGCATTTATGGAAATCTGTCTTATAGTAATTATTACAATAATAGGAATAGTATGTGCGCAGGCGATGTTTCCCGGAGAGTTGGATATAAGTAAATACATTTTAATGAATGTGGGAACATTACTTGTACAATTACTGATTGCAGGAATATGTTTTTTGTCAGCGTGTATATTTGATGAAACAAAATGGTATCTTACGTGTGGCGTCGGAATTCCGCTTATCTTCTATATAATACAGATGATTGCAAATATGGGTGGAGATTTGGAAAAATTCAAGTATGTCACTATATTTACGTTAGTACCTTATAATAAGATAATTGCAGGCAGTAATGGTATATTGCCGTCGATGTTTCTGATGGCAGGAATTACGCTTATACTATTTGGAACAGGAACTGTAATTTTTAACAGAAAGGATTTACACATATAATGAAATACGTTTTATTTGATTTGGATGGGACTATAACAGACCCAAAGGAGGGAATTACAAAATCGGTTGCCTATTCTCTTAAGAAGTTTGGGATTGAAGTAAAAGATTTAGATACACTTTGTCCGTTTATCGGACCGCCGCTAAATGTATCTTATGAGGAATTCTATGGATTTTCACATGAAGAGGCTATGAAAGCTGTGGATGAATACAGAGTTTATTATCGTGATAGAGGAATATTTGAATGTAAACTGTATGATGGAATTAAGGAATTACTTGAACATCTTCATAATGAAGGTAAAGTCGTGATACTTGCAACTTCTAAACCTGAAGAATTTGCCAGACAACTTTTAGAACATTTTGATATAATCCAATACTTTGATGTAATAGCAGGAAGTGAGATGAACGGTCAAAGAGTGGAAAAAGCTGATGTAATCAGACATGCCATAAACCAGATAGAAAACTTTGATATTAAAGAGGCGGTAATGGTAGGTGACAGGAAGTTTGACTGCATTGGTTCAGGCAAGGTTGGAATTCCTTGTGTTCTCATTGGATATGGCTATGGAGAGATGGAAGAATTAGAATCATGTAAGCCATTTGCAATTAAGGAAAGTGTTTCTGACCTGCAAAAATTTCTTGACAGTATTTAAAAGCAGGGGTAAACTTATCAGAAAAAGAGAATAGCGTGAATAGCAATCAGACAAGATGCTACTGACAAATGAAAGGAAGTTGTTATCATGGAGAAAAAGAATATTGACTGGTCAAATATTGGATTTGGATATATGCAGACAGATAAGAGATATGTATCTAACTTCAAAGATGGAAAATGGGATGAAGGTGAATTAACAACAGATGCTAATGTTGTAATGAATGAATGTGCAGGTGTTTTACAGTATGCACAGACATGCTTTGAAGGCTTAAAAGCATATACAACAGAGGATGGACACATTGTCTGCTTCCGACCAGATTTAAATGCTTCACGTTTGGAAGATTCTGCGAAGAGACTTGAGATGCCTGTATTTCCAAAGGATAGATTTATTGATGCGGTAGAGCAGGTGGTTAAGGCAAATGCAGCATATGTTCCGCCATATGGTTCAGGAGCAACTTTATACATCAGACCATATATGTTTGCAAGTTCTTCTGTTATCGGAGTTAAACCGGCAGATGAATATCAGTTTAGAATATTTTGTACACCTGTTGGACCATATTTTAAAGGCGGTGCTAAACCGATTACTATTAAAGTCAGTGATTTTGACCGTGCAGCACCAAACGGAACCGGCCATATTAAGGCAGGTCTTAACTATGCCATGAGTTTGCACGCAATTGTTACAGCCCATGAAGAGGGATATGCAGAGAATATGTATCTTGACCCTGCTACAAGAACCAAGGTAGAAGAAACAGGTGGAGCTAACTTCTTATTTGTTACTAAGGATAATAAGGTTGTCACACCTAAATCAAGCAGTATCTTACCATCAATAACACGTCGTTCATTAATATATGTTGCTAAGGAATATCTAGGACTTGAAGTTGAAGAGCGTGAAGTGTTACTTGAAGAGGTTAAGGATTTTGCTGAGTGTGGACTCTGCGGTACGGCAGCAGTTATTTCACCGGTTGGTAAGATTGTTGACCATGGTAAAGAAATCTGTTTCCCAAGCGGAATGGAAGACATGGGTCCGGTTATTAAGAAATTATATGATACATTAACAGGAATTCAGATGGGCAGAATTGAAGCTCCTGAAGGCTGGGTTAAAGTAATATAACTTATAAGATTTACGAAGTGGTTCTGATAAGATGGGCTGTGAAATGAAAAGTTTTACAGTCCATTTTTGCAATACGAAGGGAAGGTAAAAAAGATGGATAAAATCAAAGGATTTAAATGGGAAACAGTATTAAAATCTGTATTATATGTAGTAGTTGGTATACTGTTAATGATGTTTCCGGAGTCAATAGCGAAGACATTATGTTATACAATAGCAATTGTTATAATGGCAATCGGAGTAATAAAACTGGTATCTTTCTTTATTAAGAAAGAACAGGAGGGATTCATGAGGACCGGTGCAGTATCAGGGTTTGTTTTTATTCTGATAGGAGCATTTATAGCAATTAAATCAAGAATGATAATTTCTATTATTCCATTTATAATAGGAATTCTCATTATTTTAAGTGGCTTATCAAAACTACAGTATTCAGTGCAGCTTAAGAAATATGCCGGTGAAAAGAATACAGGAATGATGATTATGGCAGTAATTAATATCGTACTTGGCGTGTTTCTTGCATTCAATCCATTTTCAGCAGCAAAATGGATGATAAGATTAATTGGAATATGTATTGGACTGACCGGTGCATCAGACTTGATTAGTGCTGTATATTTCTATGGAAAGATGAGAAACCATATAAAGGATATGGAAGCATTAGACCAGGATTATAAAGAAAAATAACTACATCTATTGAATGAAGGGTTTTAAAGGTATGATAAAATAAAAATTATAGAAAATAAAATCCAATAATAGTATAAAATGCCTTCATTTACAAATACTAGCATTAAAATATATAATGTTGATGGAGGTTTTTATGAAGGAAACGGGCATTATTCGAAGAATAGATGATTTAGGAAGAATCGTCGTACCAAAAGAAATAAGGAGAACTCTTAAGATAAGGGAAGGTGACCCATTAGAAATATTCACAGACAGAGAAGGAGAAGTTATTCTTAAAAAATATTCCCCTGTGGGTGAAATCAGAATATTTGCGACACAATATGCAGAGAGTATGGGAGCCTATACTGAACATGCTGTAATAATAACAGATCGTGATATAGTAATCGCAGTTTCAGGTGGAAGAAAAGAATTAATGGATAAAAACATCTCTAAATAATTTGAAAATATACTTGAAAATCGTATAATGGTCAGAGAGAATACAAAAAACATTAAGGTAACAGATAATGATGATATAAAAACAACTAAGATTATACAGCCGATTATATGTGAAGGAGATGTGATAGGAGCAGTTGCAATGGTGGCGAAAGATGACAACGACAAAATGACAGAAACAGATGTTAAAATAGTTTCTGTAGCCGCCAGTTTTCTTGGAAAACAGATGGAATCATAAAAACTAAGAGAAATCGATTTGTAAATACCATAATATTAACAAAAATTCAGGAAAAACATTGTTACATTTAACCAATATTGTGTGTAAAGCCCAAGAAAATGCAGAAAATTCCTTGACAAAAGCGGTTGAAGAGTTTATAAATAGACGTGAAGGTTAGGGGCAGAAAATGCCAGCCTATCATAAAAGAACTTGAAAGAAATCAAGTAATAATATTAAAAATAACAGAGGAGGAGTTTATCCATGAACAAAGCTGAATTAGTAGCAGCAATCGCTGAAAAATCCGAATTATCAAAGAAAGATTCTGAAAAGGCATTAAAAGCATTTACAGAGGTAGTAGCTGAAGAATTAAAGAAAGGTAACAAGATTCAGTTAGTTGGCTTTGGTACATTCGAAGTAGCTAAGAGAGCAGCTAGAGAAGGAAGAAACCCACAGACAGGTGAGACAATGAAGATTGCAGCTTCTATGGCACCTAAGTTTAAAGCTGGAGCAGCTTTAAAGAACGAAATCAACAAATAATTTGTGATTTTGAGATGTTTTCCCTCACTTATTAAATTAAGTGGGGGATTTTTAGTTGATAGGATTAGAAAGGTAAGGTTTATAAGAATGAGATTAGATAAATATTTAAAGGTGTCGAGAATTATTAAGAGAAGAACAGTGGCAAATGAAGCATGTGATGCAGGAAGAGTCTTAGTTAACGACAAACCGGCAAAGGCTTCAGTTAATGTTAGGGCTGGAGATATTATAGAGATTCTGTTTGGAACTAAATCTGTTAAAGTTGAGGTTCTAGACGTTTCTGAAACAGTTAAAAAAGACGAAGCAAAGGAAATGTACAAAGAGTTGTAATAAATTAAGATAATTCAAAATATACTAGCAACATAGACACGGAAAGGGTGATATGTTGTGGAATATTCTGAAGGCAGAAATGGTTATATGAAACAGGGAGTGAAGAGTCAGAGGGAAATGCCAAGTCATAAGATAATTATCACAGGAAGAAGCCAGGGTATTATCTCAGGTGTACTTGAAGTAATTGAATTTGATAATAATATGGTTAATTTAGATACTTCTATGGGAAGACTGCTTATAAAGGGCAAGGATATGAAAGTAAAGGGAATTAATTTAGAAAAGGGCGAGGCAGAGATAGAAGGCAGTGTGGATAATATTTTATATACACAGAAACCAAGCAATGAATCTCTTATAAAAAGATTATTTAAGTAGGAGATTGCATGAGCGGTGAAATAATTAATGAGTTAAATATATTTGCGAAGGCTATAATGCTTGGTGTGGTGTGTGGATTTGCATATGATTGTCTTAGAATTATCAGGCGTATATTTAGCAGAAACTGCATCAGAATGGGAATAGAGGACTTGCTTTACTGGTGTATTATGGCAATAGTTATGTGCGTATTTTTGTATAATTCTAATGGTGGTGTGATTCGTTCTTATATCATATCAGGAATTGCCATTGGAATGATTCTTTATGAATTAAGTATAGGAAGATTTATAGTTAAGTTTTTAACAATAGCATTAAAGTGGTTAATAGAAAAATCGAAGAAAATATTAAATAAAATATGGAAAATACTATATTGGGGATTGAAAAAAATATTCAAACCGATTAAAATAGTAGGTAACATATTAAATGTAAAGATTTTTAAGAAATTAAGAAGAAGCAGCCATGAAAAAAGAGGTGCGGTAATTGAAAAGAAAAAGCATAAAAAGAAAAGCAAGACCAAGAAAAAACATAGTTAATTCCATTGCGGTTGTATTAATTATGCTTGCTTTTGTTGGAATAATTGCTTATCAGATACATAATCTTAAGGCAGAGAATGCAGAGTTGAGTTCTAAAGAGCAGAAGCTTCAGGAGTCTTATGAGACAGAGAGTGAGAGGACGTCAGATTTAGAGGAACAGAGAGTATATGTTCAGACTAAGGAATACATAGAGCAGGCAGCCAGAAAGTTAGGATTTGTATATCCTGATGAAATTATATTAAAACCTAAGAAAGACTAAAACGATGAGAAACATATTAATGATTCTTATCGTTTTCTTAAAATACGTGAGAACCATAAATTCGCCTCGAAAGCTTTTTTGAAAGATAAATTGTCTAAAACTTTATTGAAATCACTACATTGCTTTGACAAAATAATTTTTATGACTTATATATAATAACCTCCATAAAAAGGACAGGAGTCCAAAATAAATGGAGGTTTTTTTATGAACGAGAGAACGAACAAAATAAAATTATTAGTAATTAATTTAATTGGATTAGTACTATCAGGCAGCAGTATGCTTTGTATCTGT
>CAZQRO010000040.1:0-18477 GCA_964595785.1 uncultured Eubacterium sp. | reverse complement strand
ATGCGGATGAAAAGGTGCCATGGGTTTTAGATGGTGAATATGGTGGCTCGCCAAAAAGAGTAAAAATTGTTAACTATAATAAAGCTATAAAGATTATGTCTGGAATTTCAAAAAAATAGATGATTTTTTCGCAAAAATGTGACAAAAAATCATATTTTTTCACAAATTTTGAGAAATTGAAAATAGCTGGTTTACATCAGCTATTTTTTTGTGTATAATGTTGCAACGTACTAGAGATAATGTAATTAGATGAAGAGAAAGGACCGATTTTGGTGGTTGAAGAAGAATTCTTAGGGAAATTGATAAAGTTAGTAGAAGATGCAATAGGAAAAAATAATTCAGTAGAATTTAGGGAAATTGACCGATTTTGTAAAGAAGCAAAATTAACAGGTGATCAGATGGATATTGTTTACCAATATTTAGAAGATAATAAAATAGAAGTAATTCAGACGGGTGAAGTTGAACCTGAGTTTACGAAGGATGGTAAACTTTTAGAACCTGAAGCACTGCTTATTGAACCGACAGATGATGATTTGGAAGAGGAAGAAGAGAATATAGATTTAGATGCTATTAATCTTCTTGATGGTGTTGGGACAGAAGATCCTGTAAGAATGTATCTAAAAGAGATAGGTACAGTTCCTTTACTCAGTGCTGAGGAGGAACTTCGACTGGCAAAGAAACAATCAGAGGGAGACCAGCATGCGAAGGATAGACTGATTGAGGCTAATCTTCGTCTGGTAGTTAGCATAGCCAAGCGATATACAGGTCGTGGTATGAGTTTCCTTGATTTAGTTCAGGAAGGTAATCTTGGACTTATTAAAGGTGTTGAAAAATTTAACTATGACAAAGGATTTAAACTAAGTACATATGCTACTTGGTGGATTCGCCAATCGGTTACAAGAGCGCTTGCAGACCAGGCAAGAACAATTCGTGTTCCGGTACACATGGTTGAAACAATTAATAGAATGTCTAAGATGCAGAGAAAGCTTACTTTGGAATTGGGGTATGAACCATCAGCGTCTGAACTTGCAGAAGCACTTGACATGACAGAAAGTAAAGTATTAGAGATAATGCAGATTGCCAGAGAACCTGCATCGTTAGAGACTCCTATAGGAGAGGAAGACGATTCTAATTTGGGTGATTTTGTTGCAGATAATAATACGGTGACACCGGAAGCAAATGTTGAAGCTGTGATGTTAAGAGAACACATTGATCAATTGCTTATGGATCTTAAAGATAGAGAAAGACAAGTTATTGTATTAAGATTTGGATTAGAAGATGGACATCCTAGAACACTTGAGGAAGTAGGAAAAGAATTCAATGTTACAAGAGAGAGAATTCGTCAGATTGAGGCAAAGGCACTTAGAAAATTAAGAAATCCGGTAAGAAGTAAGAAAATCAAGGATTTTTTGCTAAGCTGATATATGTATGCCGCTTTTATAGCGGCATTTTTTGCGTTAAATCCCGGTCATACTATTACAGGCTGTAATTGTTTGGAATCTAAGGCTTCTTTAATGGTAGGGATAATTAAATCAGTATGGGCAATCATTGAGTTTGGTTTAGTCGTGCTGTCGTCCTGCCCAAATGGAACAAAATATACATTTTTACAAAAGATTCTGCTTGCTATGCTATGATAATAAGATTTTCTAAGTATCTTATTTTGGTTAATTAATAATGACGCAAAGATTTCTCCTGACACTATATCAAAATTAAAAAACAAATAGAAGGAGATTGATGATAATGATATATAACATTGTATATGATGCGGTTAAAAAAAAGTCACAGACGGAGATACCTAATAATTTAATAGGAAATGTAGAAATGGCAGCCGGTATAGGGATGGTTTTGAAAGAATTGAAACAGACAATGGATTTTAGTGAAATAGAAGAACCGATACATATAAAGGAAAGTTTTGAAAGAATTATTGATAAAACTGATAAGGGTGAATTAAGTGAGGGGACTGTAATCATTATTGGAATGATAGAAAAATATCAGGTTAAAGGTCTGGTTAATGAGACGATGGAGGATTTGAGAATTCTTGTTAATGATTATGGCAAGATGTAACTTTTTAGCATGGAAACGTTTAGGCATTAAAAAATGAACCCTCCTAAAATTAGGAAAGTTCACTTGCTTTATAATATATTATTGTATTTGTTAACTACGTTCTGACATAGAAACATAATCAATGTGTTTGGCAACACTCTTATATGCAGGACGAATAATTTTACCGGCATTAATTAATTCTTCTATACGATGTGCACTCCAACCGGATATTCTTGCTATGGCAAATATTGGTGTATATAATTCCATAGGTAAACCTAACATACGATATACAAATCCGCTATAGAAATCCACATTAGCACTGACACCTTTATAAATTTTACGTTCTTCAGCGATGACTTCAGGTGCTAAACGTTCAACAGCAGAGTATAATTTAAATTCCTTATCTAATCCTTTTTCTTTAGATAATCTTTCTACATAATTCTTAAATATTTTTGCTCTTGGATCGGATATGGAATATACGGCATGCCCCATACCATAGATAAGTCCTGCCTTATCAAAAACTTTCTTATTAAGCAAATCAGAAAGATAAGATTTAATGGCATCTTCATCGTTCCAATCAGAAATTGTTGCCATCATATCATCGAACATCTGAATGACTTTAATATTAGCACCGCCATGCTTTGGTCCTTTTAATGAACCAAGAGAAGCAGCAATTGTTGAATATGTGTCGGTTCCGGAAGAAGACACAACATGGGTAGTAAATGTAGAATTATTACCACCGCCATGGTCTGCATGAATCACAAGTGCAATGTCTAATATACGTGCTTCTAGTTCAGTATATTTGCTGTCCGGTCTTAATAAATGAAGAATGTTTTCAGCAGTAGAAAGTGATGGGTCAGGAGAATGAATAAATAAACTCTGTCCATCATGGTAATGCTTATATGCCTGATAACCATATACAGATAATTGTGGAAACAGAGCAATAAGCTGCAGACACTGCCTTAAAACATTTGGAATAGAAATATCATCAGCTGCTTCATCATAAGAATAAAGTGTAAGTACACTTCGTGCCAGAGTATTCATCATATCATGACTTGGAGCTTTCATGATAATATCGCGAACAAAACTGGTAGGTAATGAGCGGTAATGACCGAGTAAAGCAATAAATTCATCTAATTCCTGTGTCGTTGGTAATTTACCGAATAGTAGAAGATATGTAGTTTCTTCAAAACCAAAGCGTTTTTCGGAAACAAACCCTTTGACAATGTCTTCAATATCAAGACCACGATAGAATAATTTACCCTCACAAGGAATCATCTCGCTGTCAACTGTAATGTAAGAACGAACTTCTGCAATTTCGGTTAGTCCTGTTAGAACACCTTTACCATTAATATCTCTAAGTCCACGTTTAACGTCAAATTTACCATACAAATCAGGGTCAATAGAACTATTATCTAAACATAATTTGGAAAGATTAACAATTTCAGGTGTGATTGTCGAATAACTGTTTTCAGTCAAATGAAAACCCCCTTTTTTTTCGTAATAAATCTTATTTTACCACAAAAAAAAAAATGTAACAATACAGTTAATAAAAAATTAATAAAATATACTTTTTCACCGATGTATTTTACCACTAATTTGATTGTTAAACAGTTAGATTAGTGGTAGAATTAAATATATTTGTAAGTATTTAGAAAGGTACGGCTGACAGATGGATTTATTTGAATATATGAGAAACAATACAAAAAGTAAGGAATCGCCATTAGCCTCAAGGATGCGTCCGGAGAAATTAGAAGAAATTGTTGGACAGAAGCATATTCTGGGTGAAAATAAATTATTATACAGAGCCATTAAGGCGGATAAATTAAGTTCTGTTATTTTCTATGGACCGCCGGGAACAGGAAAGACTACAATCGCCAAAGTTATAGCTAATACATCAGATTCGGAATTCAGACAGATTAATGCTACTGTAGCTGGCAAGAAGGATATGGAGGAGGTCATAAATGCTGCAAAAGATAATCTTGGAATGTATGGAAAGAGGACGATTCTGTTTGTTGATGAGATTCATAGATTTAATAAGGGACAACAGGATTATTTACTGCCATTTGTAGAAGACGGAACAATAATACTAATAGGTGCAACAACAGAGAATCCATATTTTGAAGTAAACAGTGCGCTTATTTCTCGGTCAACCGTGTTTGAACTTAAAGAATTAGATAGAGAAGATATTAAAATATTAATAAACAGGGCAGTATCTGATGATGTTAAGGGAATGGGCGCTTATGGAGCAGACATAACGGAAGAAGCAGTTAATTTTCTATCAGATGTATCTAATGGTGATGCAAGAACAGCACTTAATGCGGTAGAATTAGCCGTTCTCACCACTCTTAGAGAAGCGGATGGAGTTATTCATATTACCATGGAAGTCATAGAAGAGTGTGTTCAGCAGCGCAATCCTAGATATGATAAAGCAGGTGATAACCATTATGATACAATTTCTGCATTTATTAAGAGTATGAGAGGTTCAGACCCCGATGCAGTGGTATATTATCTTGCGAGAATGTTAAATGCAGGAGAGAGTGTAACATTTATTGCCAGAAGAATAATGATATGTGCGGCAGAAGATGTAGGTTTAGCAGATATTAATGCACTTAGCGTTGCCGTTGCAGCTGCACAGGCAGTCCATCAGATTGGAATGCCGGAAGGAAGGATACCATTAGCAGAAGCGGCAATTTATGTGGCAAAGGCGCCAAAGAGCAATGCGGCTTATAATGCAATTAATGCCGCAATGGATTTTGTAAAAAAGGAACCTGTTTACCAGATACCTGCATATTTACGAGTTGGTTCTTATGCAGGCGCAAAGGAATTAGGGCATGGAATAGGATATAAATATCCACATGATTATGAGAATCACTATGTAGAACAGCAATATTTACCTGATGAAATTAAGGATATACGTTTTTTTGACGAAGACCGGTAAATATGATAAAATGATAACAGTTAAGCGCCAGACGGATTTAATGGAATATGAACGATAAATGATTGATGTATAATGATAACATATAGATGAAAAGAGGTATTTTTTTGAAAGAACTAATCGGGAAGTTGTCAAGAGGCATAATTGAATATAATCTTCCGGAAGTTGAAGTATCAATTACCGATATTGATAAATCAGTTGAGGTGGAAGAATTATATCGTGGTTCATTTGAAATATATGGTAAAAATGACAACGAACTCAAGGGAATAGTGTATTCAACTGATGAGAAATTAAGAATTATCACAAATCAGTTTATTGGGAAAAAAAATAAAATTGAGTATGAAGTATCAGGACATAATGCTGAAAATGGTGATGTGATTCAGGGAAGAATTAATATTGTAAGTAATGGGGGGGAAGTTTTTATTCCGTTTAATATTACGATTAAGGCAGAAAGTATTCCATCGAGCAGAGGAGAAATATCAAATCTGTTTCATTTTATTAATCTTGTGAAACAGGAATATGAAGAGGCATTAAGAATGTTTCTGTCGGCAGATTTTGAAAGGATTATTCTTAAAAAAGATGTGGCAGGAAGATGTCTGTATCAGGGATTGATTAGTGGATACAACAAGAGGCGGGCTCTTGAGGAATTCATTATTGCCATTAATAAAAAGCAGAAAATCACTATAGAGATTTCTGATGAGCAAAGAGAATATGATTCACTTACGGAGTCTTATGGAGATATTCTCATTCTTAGTAGAAATACATGGGGATATTTAGATATTCAGGTGAGTTCCGAAGGTGATTTTATAAAAGATTATAGAAAGAATATTTCCGAAGAAGATTTTGCAGGGAATAATTATGAGTTTGGTTATCTGATTGATATAAACAGACTGCATGGTGGAATGAATTATGGAAAGATAATATTTACAACAGTGAACCAGAGGTTAGAATGTTATATTTCTGTGGACAATGTAAGAGAACATGATGTTTCTGAACGTGAGATTAAGAAATGCATGCTTAGTCTTAATCAGCAGTATCTTAATTTTAGAATGCATAAAAGCGGAATTGACAACTGGGTCGAAGAATCAAGTTCAATAATAGAAAGAGCCAGAGGCTTTAGAGACGATATGCCTTTTTTAAAACTGCTTCAGGCTCAGATGTTTATATCAAGAAAACAGGATGAAGAAGCAAAATGGCTAATTGACAGTGTTGCAGAAGAGATTTTAGATAGAAAAGAGGAAGATATTGTTCTGTATTGCTATTATCTGTATGTCAGGACTTTGCAGAAACGTGAATTAGAGCAGACTATTTTAGCCACAGAGATAATTAGAAAATACTATGAAAACGGGTATGATAAATGGGAACTTTTGTGGATACTTTTATATATAGATACATCTTATGAGAATAATAAAAGTCTTAAACTTACAAGAATAAAGGAACAGTATAAGTTGGGATGCAGAAGTACATTAATGTATTATGAGGCACTATATGTACTTAATAAACAGCCTGCATTGTTACGTGTTATTAATAGTTTTGAATTACAGGTGCTGAATTTCGGAAGTAAATATGATGCCATTGATTTAAGACTTGCGGTACAGGTTTCAGAACTGGCAATTTTGGAAAAGAATTTCAGACCACTGCTTTTTAATATTTTAGTAAAATTATATGAAAAATTTGAAAATAAAGTAATATTATCATCACTTATTAGTATTCTTATCAGGGGCAATAAAACAGACAATAAATATTTTAAGTGGTATGCAATGGGAATTACAGCAGACGTACAGGTTACAAGGCTGTATGAATATTATGTCTATTCAATGTCTGAGAATTATAATGGCGGCATACCGAATACAGTGCTTATGTACTATGTATACAATGGCAATCTTTTGTTTGACAAAGAGGCATTTTTTTATTCAATGATTATCAGAAATAAAGATAAACAGCCTAATGTGTACAAGAATTACAGGAAGAGCATGGAATATTTTGCCTTAGATAATCTTAGAAAAGGTGAGATGAATAAATATCTTTCAATTGTGTATGATGATATTCTCACAGAGGGAATGATTACTGACGAGAATGAAAAAAATCTTGTCAAAATTCTCAATACATGGGAATTAGAGTGCAATGATGAGCGAATTAAAGATGTTATTATATGTCATAAAGAAATTGTGAATGAACAGGTATTCAGGCTGGTTAAAGGAGTTGCTTACGTCAATATTTATACCGATGATGCAATTGTGCTTTTAAGAGATACCAACGGAAATATTTATCATAATACAGTTGAGTACAGTCTTGCCAGATTATTTGATAATAAACGTCTTGGTGAGATTGCGATTGCAAGAAATGAAAATAATATTTATCTGATGGCAAAAGAATGTGAGCAGTCGCTAAAGTATCATAAGAGCATTCCTTCAGGCGTAACTCTTTTTAAACATGTGATGGCTGGTGATGAATTCAGAATAGAATATAAAGATTACATAATGCATGATATTATTGAGTATTATTCGAATAACTATGATGGTGAAGAATTAGATGATTATTTGAGGAGCATTGATGTAAGCAGGCTTGGCAGAAAATCCAGAGTAGGTGTCGTGGAATTAATGATTATGAGAGGGATATATGATTATGTGGAAAAATATCTCGTAGAATATGGATTTAGTGAAATTGACCCGAGAAAGATTCTTAAATATTGTTCAAGAATTCTTAAAGATGGCATTCCTGTGACAGAAGATGAGCAGATTACAAAATATTGTAATTTTGCTTTTTCTAAGGGAAAATATAATGAGATTACATTGGAATACTTATGCGGATTTTATAACGGAACCACTAAAGAAATGATGGAGATGTGGAGAGTATCTAAGGAATTTTCATTTGAGAGCAGGGATTTAGAAGAAAGACTGATTGCACAGATGTTATTTTCAAGGACATTTATATCAAGTGTGGCTACGATTTATGATTCATATTATAAAAAGGGTGCATTAGAAGTAATAAGACATGCATATCTGTTCTTTATGACACATGAATATTTTATAAAGGAAAATCCTGTAGATGATATGGTTTTTAAACATTTAGAAAATGAACTGGTATCAGATAAGAATATTATGGACGTGTGTAAATGTGCTTATTTAAAATATTTTTCAGGCAAGAATAGTATTTCAGATACAACCATTGCAATATCCGGAGAATGCATGAATTATTTGGAAAAAAAGAATATTATTTTTGATTTTTATAAATTATATGAAAAATGGTTTAAAGTGTCAGGACGTATTTTAGATAAGACGACAATTGTTTACAGAACTGAGCCACAGGATAAAGTGTTGATTAATTATTATTTAGAGACAGGAAATCTTGAGGAAAAAGATTACATGACAGAAGAGATGAACTGTTGTTTTACAGGAATGTATATCAGGTCATTTACATTGTTCTATGGTGAAAGACTTAAATACTATATTAGTGAAATATCCGGCGAAGAGATGAAATTTACTGAGAGCAGGGATTATCAGTTAGATGACAGATGTGTGGAAGCGAATGATTCAAGATATGGAATGCTTAATGATATTTTAATGTGCAGGGAATTAAAGGAAGAGAATATTGTAAATGACCTTGCCAGAAAATATTATGTTAATAATGAATTTGTGAGAAAGTTATTTTAGCTGCTTAGAGGCAGACAGAACAGTTACGAATTAATTTAACTAAGAGAAGAATATGGAGGCACTAAGTTGAGCGTAAAAATAGAAAACAACTTAATATCTGTTTCTGTAGATTTGTGCAGGGATTATACACAGATGGCATATTGTATTGGAAATATGTCTGAACCCGAATCGGTAAGTACTATATCAGGTGAGCAAAAGTATCTTATTCCTACTGTAATAGGTAAGATAAATGGAAGTAACGAATGGTGTATAGGTGATGATGCAGTACTTAGGGAGAAGCGTGGAGAGGCCATAAACGCCAATGATATACTTAAGTCGATTCTAACGGAAAAATCAATTAAAATAAATGAAAAATCATATGCAGGGCATGAGGTGTTAAAGGCATTTTTTTTGGAACTATTTAAGATACTGAGTACAAATTATCATATAACCAGACCGGATAATCTTGTGGTAACAGTGGAATACCCTGATAGAATTCTGGTTAATTTAATCAGAGATGTTCTGATTGAACTAGAGTTTGATAAAGATAAAATTAAGATTATAGGACATTCGGAAAGTCTTATTTATTATACTGTTTTTCAAAAAAAAGAAATATGGGTAAATGATGTATTGATTTTCGATTTTACAGATAATCAGTTTCTAGTAAGAAGGCTAAATACGGTAAGGGCAAGGGTGCCGCAGCCGATTATTGTTGAAGAGATGGATTTATCACAGAAATTTAAAATGGAATATATTAAAAGTGAGTCAGGAAGATTAGAAATGGACACAAAGTTTTTAGAATTGCTTAAAGAGTTATGTGGAAAACATATTGTGTCTACTGTATTTTTGACGGGCATGGGATTTTATGAAAAATGGATGGAGGATTCTATCAGGTTTTTATGTAGTAAACGAAGAGTCTTTCAGGGATATAACCTGTTTGTTAAGGGTGCGGGTTATGCGAATCTGAGTGCAATGGGAATGGGTAATGCAGATAACTATCAATTTGTGTGTTCAGGAAGAACATTAGTGAATATTGAATTAGAGATAGAGAAAGATGGAAAAACTGTACCGGTGGTTTTGTCTAAGGCAGGAACGAACTGGTATGAGGCAGGTGCGAGAGCAGAAGGTATTCTTGATAACTCAAGAGAGATAAAGTTAAAGCTGGTATCATCTTTAAGTAAAATGGAAAAAGAGATAACTATTGATTTAAGAGGATTTCCGCCAAGACCAAATAAAACTTCGAGAATAGAGGTTCTATTGGCATATAGAAACGACAGACAATGTATAGTGCTTGTAAAAGATTTAGGATTTGGAGATTTCTTTAAGGCAAGTGATGAGAAGGTCAAAACTACTATTGACATAGAGAATTATCTTTAGGTAATGCATTCTTTTACGGTTACGAAAGGAAAAATACATGAGTGGATTAATATTATGCAGTAAAAAGTCAGATATTCCATATAGGATAACTGATGCAGACATAAATATATATTCGATTGAAGAGTTTGCCTATTATCTCTATAATAATGCATATTTTGTAGATGATGGATTTTTTAGCGTGGAATTAGTAGAATATATAGAGAAGAATCTTAATTTGCCCAAAGTTGCACAGAAACTTAAATATGCCATGGGGCAGAGAATGAATTTTGTAGAACTTGTTATGATTATTATTAATTCTTCAATGTATTATAACGAGAGCGAGGTCAGGGAGTTTGAAAAAGAATTAAAGGCAATTGGCTCAAAGGGAATGTTAGAGAGAATGAAAGCAAGGGCAGACATGCTTTTGGAAAATGGTAAGTTAGGCAGTGCCCAAAAGACGTACATAGGAATTCTAAATAATAAGACATATAAGAAAGAAAGTAATGAATTCTATTCCCAGGTGCATATTGGGATAGGGAGAATTTTCAGCAGGATGTTTTATTTGAAGGAGGCACTTGCAGAATTTAACATTGCATATGAATTAAATCCGTCAGAGACTGCACTAAAAGAAATTATTTATGCAAAATTAGCGGTGGAGTATACAGAAGATGTAAAGGCAGATTTAATAAAGGAAAATGAGATTAATCAGGAACTTGTTTTGAAATGTACGGAAGAAGTTAAGGATTTATGGGAACAGATTAACAATGGTTCTGAATATGAACGTCTGGCTAAGATATTTATCTATGATGGAAGACATAATCTTGATGATTATTATGAAAATGTTCAGGAAGTACTTGATGTATGGAAGGCAGACTATAGAAATGAAATTATTTAAAAGAAAAAGAGAAGAGATTTTAGAAGAGGATTACTTAGATAAATTAGAGGTTGTAGGTTTTGATGAAAGCAGTAATATTGTGAAACCTGAACCAATGCAGGTGGATACTTTAGAACAGAAGAAGCAGACAATTGAAAATTGCTGCGACCGTATAACAAGTGCCAATTCAAGAATCTCGGAATTGAAAATTGAATATCAGACGGTAAATGCATATCTGACAGATGTACAGATAATAGAAGATTTGCCGCAGACACAAGCAGAAAAATTGAATAAAATTGCTAAAAAAGTCGTCGTATTAGACAAAGACAGAAGAGATTTCGGTCGTTCTATGTCTAAAATTTCTGATAGGCAATTTAATCATATGAGAGATTGCGAAGAAGACATACAGGATATTTTAAAACAAATGCTTGAAGATGAAAAATATTGTGAGTCCGTTAAAACCGATATGAAATATTTAGAGGGCGAACGGGCAGGACTTAAGTTTGAAATACAGGAATTTAAAAATCACTTATATATCATAAATGGGGCATCTAAGATAGGTATAATGGCGTTTGCCGTATTATTTATTCTGTTTCTTGTAATTAACTATGCATTTCATAAGGATACAAGTCTGTTTATCTATGGTTTAATTGGAATAACTGCGGTATTTGCGGCGATTGTGTTTTATATACATAACCAGACAGTAACTGAACTGAAAATCTCTGAGATGAAACTTAATCGTGCAATTGGACTGCTTAATAAAATAAAATTGAAATATGTAAACATTGTGGGAAGGCTCACATATGAATATGAAAAGCATGGAGTAAAAAGTGCATATCAGTTAAATAAGATATGGGGAGCTTATCTGACGTTAAAGAAGGAACACGAGGTGTATAATAAGGCGTCTAACAGGTTAATAGATGCAGAGGAAGAACTTGTTAATATGCTTAGTAAGTTAAATGTAAAAGATTCAGGTGTATGGATAAGTCAGGCATACGCAATTGTTAATCAAAGTGACATGAATGAAATAAAGACACATTTACTTAACAGAAGGAATAAACTTAAAAAATCTTTAGATTACAATAATGATACTATTGATAAAGCAAGAGGAGAGATTAAGACGGTAATTCTTGAAGACAAGGAACATGCAAATGAGTTAATGGGAATTCTGGATGCGTATGAGGAAAATATCTAACAGAACTTATGGAAATTAGCATTAAATAACGATAAATGGTTTTAAAATGCCTTGACAAATTTTTATAAAACATTTATTATAAGGTTCAGTCAATAAATTAAATGCAGCGACAAAGAAGAGTAAAAGGATAACCCTATTAGAGAGAGTAATTCACCGGCTGAAAGATTACTTAAGGAAGTGGCCTTTGAAGGTAGCTTTTGAGCAGTATGTCTGAAAGAATTATATGCAGCAGGTTTATATTGTAAATAAGATTTAATATCTGCCATATGGTTATAATTAGGATATAACGGAGTCATCCACGTTATAGGATAAGATGAGATACGATGATAGTCGTAATAAAGGTGGTACCGCGTTAATAACGCCCTTTGCAGTTTTTGCAGAGGGCTTTTTTTATAAAGGACTAAGGTGCAAAAAGGTATTTTTCTTAGAATGTTTTATCAATTTTCAAAAAGAATGATACTTGCATTGCGAAGATACTTAGAAAATCTTATTATCATAGCATAGCAAGTTGAATCTTTTGTGAAAATTGATAAATATTATAAGAATATACACCTTTTAACAACATAGTCCTTTATAGCAAAAAATCCTTAATAATTATGAGAAGATAGAAAGGAGCCATACCATGGCAAAAGAATTAGAGAAAAACTATAATCCGGCTGATATTGAGCAGCGGCTTTATGACAAATGGACAGAAAATAAGTATTTTCATGCCGAAGCAGACAGAAGTAAGAAACCTTTTACGATTGTGATGCCGCCTCCGAATATTACCGGACAGCTTCATATGGGACATGCACTTGATAATACAATTCAGGATATTTTAATCAGAACAAAGAGAATGCAGGGATATGAGGCACTCTGGGTACCGGGAACAGACCACGCATCTATAGCAACAGAGGCAAAGATTGTAGAGAAAATGCGTGAAGAAGGGATTACTAAGGAAGACCTTGGAAGAGATAAATTCTTAGAGAGAGCATGGGAATGGAAGAAACAGTATGGTGGGAGAATTGTTGCACAGTTAAAGAAAATCGGTTCATCATGTGACTGGGACAGAGAGAGATTTACAATGGACGAGGGCTGTAATAAGGCAGTTAAAGAAGTATTTGTTAATCTCTATAATAAAGGCCTTATTTACAGAGGTGAGAGAATTATAAACTGGTGTCCTAAGTGCTTGACATCTATTTCAGATGCGGAGGTTGAGTACGAAGACCAGGCAGGACATTTCTGGCACCTCAGATATCCGTTTAAAGATGGTTCAGGATTCCTAGAACTTGCAACAACAAGACCTGAAACATTACTAGGTGATACAGCGGTAGCAGTTAACCCTAATGATGACAGATATAAGGAGGCCATTGGCAAAACATTAATTCTTCCGTTAGTAGGAAGAGAAATTCCTGTTGTGGCAGATGATTATGTAGGAATTGATTTTGGTACAGGTGTAGTTAAGATTACTCCTGCACATGACCCAAATGATTTCGAAGTTGGTTTAAGACATAATCTTCCTGTTCTCAATGTAATGACAGATGATGCAAAGATTATTGATGAATATCCGAAATATGCAGGAATGGATAGATATGAAGCAAGAAAAGCCATAGTAGCTGACCTTGAGGCAGGCGGATATTTAGTTAAAGTAGAAGACCACGAACATAATGTAGGAACATGTTACAGATGTCATACAACAGTTGAACCAAGAGTATCTAAACAGTGGTTTGTAAGTATGAAAGAACTTGCAGAGCCTGCGATTGAGGCAGTTAAGAATGGTGATACACAATTTGTTCCACCACATTTTGACAAGACATATTTTCATTGGTTAGAGAACATTCGTGACTGGTGTATTTCAAGACAATTATGGTGGGGACACAGAATACCTGCATTTTACTGTGATGATTGCGGTGAAATGCTGGTAACTAAGGATAACGAGGCAGTTTGTCCTAAATGCGGCAAAAAGATGCGTCAGGATCCTGATACACTTGATACATGGTTTAGTTCAGCATTATGGCCATTTTCAACACTTGGCTGGCCTGATAACACGGACGAGTTAGATTATTTTTACCCTACAAGTACACTTGTAACAGGATATGATATCATATTCTTCTGGGTAATCAGAATGGTATTTTCAGGTTTGGAACACGTTGGAAAGGTTCCGTTTAAGACGGTTCTCATTCATGGACTTGTAAGAGATTCAGAGGGCAGAAAGATGAGTAAATCTCTTGGAAACGGTATTGACCCATTAGAAGTTATTGATAAATACGGTGCTGATGCTCTTAGATTCACTCTTATCACAGGTAATGCACCCGGCAATGATATGCGTTTCTATTATGAGAGAGTTGAAGCAAGCAGAAACTTTGCTAATAAGGTATGGAATGCATCAAGATTTATTATGATGAATATGCCTGAAGGCGGAATAAGAGAGGTTTTGGCTGACACACTTACAGATGCCGATAAATGGATACTTTCTAAGGTTAATAGGCTTGTAAAAGATGTAACTGAGAATATCGATAAATACGAACTTGGTGTTGCAGCCGATAAATTGTATAGTTTCATATGGGAAGAGTTCTGTGACTGGTATATCGAAATGGTTAAACCAAGATTATACAGTGAAGACAATACAACTAAAGATGTAGCTTTATATACACTTAAGACAGTTCTTGAAACATCACTTAAGTTACTTCATCCATATATGCCATTCGTAACAGAAGAGATATACTGTACATTAAATGAAGATGCAGAATCACTAATGATTTCAAAATGGCCTGAGTATAAGCAAGAACTTGAATTTGGAGATGAGGAAGAAGCAGTAGAGCTGATTAAAGATGCTGTTCGCAACATAAGAAATGTAAGAGCGGGAATGAATGTTCCGCCTTCAAAGAAAGCTTTAGTTTATGTAGTTACTGCAAGTGATAAGGTTGCAGAAATATTTGAATCGGGTAAGGTATTCTTCGAGACCCTTGCATATGCAAATGAAGTGATTATTCAAAAGGATAAGAATGGAATCGGTGAGGATGCAGTATCAACGGTAATTCCGGAGGCAACAATCTATATGCCATTTGCAGAATTAGTTGATATTGAGAAAGAAATAGAGCGACTTAAGAAGGAAGAGGAAAAACTTTCCAAAGAGCTTGCCCGTTCAAAAGGAATGCTTTCAAATGAGAAATTTGTAAGCAAGGCTCCGGCTGCGAAAATAGAAGAAGAAAAAGCAAAACAGGCAAGATATATGCAGATGATGGAACAGGTTAAAACACAGATAGCACATTTGCAGAAATAATGTATTAACAAAGCTTTGATTAGCAATAGGATTAGGGTGTAAAAGGTATATATCTAAAAATATACCTTTTAACACCCTAGTTGCAATTTTAATGATGCTGGGCTCAAATAGTATACATTCTGTCGAAAACTGCGACAAGTTGTGCTTGCAAATTTAGTAAATGGTTTCTATAATCGAAAGATATAAACAGTAAGTGACTAAGGAGAATATATAGGATAAAGTAACAGTCAAAATCTTATGTGAAACAGATTATGAATTATGAAGAAGCGGTAAAATATATATCTGATATACCGAAGTTTACAAAGAAGAATTCTTTAGAACATACTAAGAAATTTCTGTTGGAGTTGAATATTGATGTAAATAAGATGAAAGTCATTCATGTGGCAGGAACAAATGGAAAGGGAAGTGTATGTGCCATTATTTCAAATGTACTTGTGGAGTGCAAAAAGAGGACAGGGCTTTTTGTTTCACCACATTTGGTAGAGATGAATGAACGAATAAGGATTAATAATGAACAGATAGATAACGAAGAATTTACTAATGCATTTAACCGGGTTAAATATGCAGCAGATAGGATGTGTGAAAGAGGATATTCGCATCCGACTTTTTTTGAATTCTTATTTCTGATGGGAATGTGGGAATTTAATAAAGAGAATGTGGAATATGCTGTTTTAGAAACCGGACTTGGTGGCAGACTTGATGCCACTAATTCAATTGATAATCCATATCTGACAATTATTACATCTATAGGAATGGATCATATGGAATATCTGGGAGATACAATTGATAAGATAGCAGGGGAAAAAGCAGGAATCATTAAAACAGGTGTACCTGTAATATACTGGGGACAGGATGAAAAAGTATCAGGTGTAATAGAAGAAAAAGGACGTTTATGTAATTCTAAATTGATAAAGGTTTGTAAAAATAATTATAAAATTAACAAAAAAACTAATAAAAGTGTTGATTTTTCTATTCTTAATGGGTATTATTTAAATGATACATTTTCTATTCCATTTATTTCAGAATATCAGGTTCAGAATGCAGCGGTTGCACTTAAGGCGATTGAATGTATGAAAGACATAAGAGATTATCTGGAATATGTGAAGAATGGAATAGCTGGTGTAAAGTGGGAAGGAAGAATGGAGATTGTGAGAACCGGTGTTATTTTTGATGGAGCTCATAATGGACCCGGAATAGATGAATTTATAAAAACATTTAATGAATATACATGCAGTGGCAGAAAACTTATATTATTTTCAGTAGTTAAGGATAAGGATTATGATTATATGGTGTCAAAACTATCAGCTACAGAGGCAGCAATGGTATTTGTGACACATATAGACTCTGAACGCGGACTTGAAACAGAGAAAATCAGCAGAGATTTTAATGAAAATAGCTGTAAGGCTGCAATTGTGATAAAAGAAAATGTTAAGGATGCATTTGAATGTGCATTGAAGGAAAAAGGGGAAAAAGATGTATTGTTTTGTGTAGGTTCACTTTATTTAGTTGGTGAACTCAAAAAATGTATTAAAGAAGTAAAGTGAGTGTGATGTGCCATGAGGGCACGGAAATGAGGTAGAAACATGATTAATTATGATGAAGAAATTAAAAAGTTCAGTCCGAGTCTTGAAGTGGATGAGACAGAAGACGCAATATATAATAGTAATATTAAGGACATAACAGATGTTGTTCTTGAAATGTTAAAAGAAATGAAAAATAACGACTAATACCGCAAACTATTTAAAAGAGGAGATTAAGATGAGATGCTATAGATGTAACAGTGTTCTCTCTGGCAATGATTTCTGTAATAGTTGCGGAGCGGATGTTGCTGTATATAAAAAAATTGTAAAACTGTCTAATGCCTATTATAATATGGGACTTGTTAAAGCTCAGATAAGAGATTTGACAGGAGCATGTGAATTACTGAGAAGAAGTGTAAGATTTGATAAAAGAAATATTAATGCAAGAAATTTACTGGGTCTGGTATATTTTGAAATGGGAGAGGCTGTTCAGGCATTTTCAGAATGGATAATAAGTAAGAATATTCAGCCGGAGAAGAATATTGCAGATGACTATATCAAAAGATTACAGTCGAATCCGGTGAGATTAGATACTATTAATCAGACAATTAAGAAGTATAACTATGCTCTGAACTATGCAAAGCAGGGCAGTGATGATTTAGCGGTTATTCAGCTTAAGAAAGTACTTAATACGAATCCTAATTTAATAAAGGGACATTTACTACTTGCTCTTATGTATATGAAGAAAGGTGATTATGAAAGAGCGAGAAAGCCAATCATGAAGACTTTAAAGATTGATACTAATAATCCGCTGGCGAAAAAGTATCTCAAAGAGATAAATAATGAGACAGATACAAAACGCATAGATATTGCAAAAGAGAATAGAAAAGAAGAAATCCGTGATTATGATAAGGAACAGACAGAAAAGGAATTAAGCAATGGATATGATGTTATAATTCCTAAACGCAGAGCTGCTTATAAGGAGTCAAATTCAGGATTATTTACAGTTATTAATGTAGTAATCGGTGTAATAATAGGTGTGGCAATGACATTCTTTCTGCTTATGCCTGCCAAGGAGAAGACACTGAAGGATAACCATAACAAAGAAGTTTTGAAATTGGATACACAGATAGATTCACTTAACAATGATAAGAAAGAATTACAGGGTCAGATGGAAAGCCTTGAATCAGAGAAGACCGATTTATCAGGTCAGCTCGATTCAAAAGGAAATGAGAATACGCAGCTTCTTGCGGATTATGATAACCTGATTTCGGCAGTGAATTATTATAATTCAAACGATTACATAAATTGTGCAGAATATTTAAAGAAGATAACTAATAATGCAAGGTCTGAGATATTTACGACGCTTTATAATACCATTCAGCCTGAATCGTATAAACAGGCAGCAGCAAACTGTTACAATAATGGCAGAAATGAACTGTCAGCAGCTACAACATTAGAGGCATATGATAAGGCTATAGAAGATCTATCAAAATGTTTTGAATATGATTTTATGTCAATTGATTATGTGAATGCGGCAGATAAACTTGGTGAGGCATATGAGAAACAATATACATTGGCATTGGGACAGGACATAACGGCAGCAGCATCTTATAAGGAAAAAGCGCTTAACAGACTGGCTAATCTTATTAATAAT
>CAZQRO010000039.1:0-18630 GCA_964595785.1 uncultured Eubacterium sp. | reverse complement strand
ACTAGTAAGGATTTACAGGTGTTGTTGATGGTATTGCTTTGGAATTGCCAGCAACATCAAATGAGATTAAATATTAAGATTGGAGTGATTTGAAGATGAATAAACGAACCAGAGCAATTGATGAGGATACCTACAAGCTGATTATATCTGCGATTCAGAATGGTTTTACGTATGCTGGAATTAATAATCAATGTCCTATACGGCGGAATATTTTCAAGGATAAATATCTTTATAAGAAGACTGGCGAGATAAAAGAGAGAAAGAAATCTGACAACAGGTATCAGACACCGAAAGAGTGCGAGAGTAAAATCTAATAGGTAAAAGATGGGTGAAATTTGAAAATTCATTTTTCATTCACAAAAAGGTTAAATTTGCAGAGTTGATATTATAAATTTATTATGATATATTAGGTAATAGTTCAGAAATAAGTAAAAATATTGAAAATAGATATGCAGATTTAAGGCAGTTTATTTTTAATGAAAAATAGATTACAGAAGGTATTAAATGAATGAAGAATTTTAAAAAGAAAAAATCAGATAATGGGGTTAGGGAAAATAAAGTTGTTAAGAAAGTGGAAGTGAAAGATAAACGACTTAAAAAGGATCAGCCGAAACAGGAACAGTCAAGTGAAGAAAAGTTAGATAAACAACAGCCAAAGAAAAGCATTAAACGTAAAATGTTAGTATTTTTCAGGGAATTTCTGAAGATAGTGCTGGTCTTAGTCGGTTGTGCTTTTTTGGGTATATTTATTGCAATTGGTACACGCGCCAGTTCACCATATAGATTTGCAGAAGAATATTTCTCGTATTATGTAACTAATAATTATGAAGAAATGTATAAAATGATTGACTGTAAGGAAAGTGAATTTACTAATCTGGAGAATTTTAAGAATAAATGTGAGGGTGAGAAGGTATATGGCTCGATTACCGGTTATTCGCTCAGTAAACCTGTAAAAGAAGGTAATAAGATTACATATGTTGTAACTTATTATATCGGGTCGAACGGAGCACCGAATACGTATACAATTACATTACATAAACAGAAGAAACACACATATCTGTTTTTTAATACATGGAAAGTTTCAGTTAACAGATTTCTTATAAGTGACTATCAGATAAATGTTCCGGTAGGGACATCAGTTACAATGGATGAAATTGATATTTCTAAGTATAAAAAAGAGACTTCAGAAGATGGAACTACAGATACATATGTAGTTAATAAAATGTTTTCAGGTGATCATACCATCGCTGTTAAGTTAGATGCGACGGGGGAGATTACAAAGACTCAGTATGTTACAGAAGATAATGACAGTATAGAGATTACTACTAATGATTTTGCCATGAAACCGGACGTACAACAGAAACTGTATGATTATTCAACATTTATTATTAAGTCAATATATGAATATGCAATGGACAGGACAAAGAATTTTGAGGATATCAGTATATTATATGCAGCTACAGATGAGGCAAATGCATCTGCAAAGGCGACTTTTGAAAATATTACAGCTGCAATAACACAGCCTGATGGTGCTTCGTTAAGAATACTAGATATAAAGACTCTTTCACCTAAGATTGCTTCGTTTACATATCCTGACAGGGTATCAGTAGAAGTAACATATAATTATGATTTTGCGGCAATTGGAGGAATGTCTACATTAAGTGGTATTGTGGATGAATATAATGGTTCGGGAACAGCAACGGCAATGGTTTATCTTAATCTTATAGATGATGCGTGGAAGATAGTTAAGGTAGATATGGAATGTATAGATTATAGTAAACAGGATTAAAGGAGGAAATGGTTATGGGACTACTGACAACTGTTATTAAAAGGCAGCAGGATACACCGCTTGGCATTAATAATTCTAATATGTCATCTAATGACGATAAGAAGATATTATTAAATATTAATTCACGAATTGAGGACCTGAAAGTTCAGAATATGGAGAATGCCAAGTTTCTAAGAGGCATAAGCAGAAAGATTGAAAATGAACTGAATCAGATGCGTGAAGTTGAAGAAAATAAGTCGATTGAGGTATATGATGATTCTGGCATAATTGAAAGCATTAACAGAGTTTTGCAATCCCTAGAAGAGATTAGTAATAATGAAGTTATGGAGGCAATTGGCCGTATTAATACTTCACTTAATGATATGAATACATATGATGTCAAGGAAGGAATTGACAAGATTAATAAATCCATAGATGAGATTAATTCTAATGAAGTTTTACAGGAAGTGCAGAAAGTAAATGAAACTATTAAAAATATTAATTTTGATGAAATCATAATAGAACTGTCAAAAATAAATGAAACTATGACCCAGGTTAATTCAGATGTTCTTTTAATAGAAATAGATAAAATTAACAGGGCACTTAAGGAAATCAACTCTGATTCTGTATTAGAAGAAGTGGCAAAAGCCAATGCAAAACTTGATGGAATTCAGATTAGCGATGTGGTGACGGAGATACACAGAGTTGAAACTATTGTCAGTGAGATTAATGAAAATGCTGTACTTGCTGAACTAGAACGTGTTAAAGCATTAATCAGTGAGAAGAATTCAGAAGAAGTAATGAACTCTTTAGATGAGAAGATTAAAACGCTTAATGCCAAAGACTATACAGACAAGTTATCTGAGTTAGAAGATGGAATTAAGAAAAACTCTGCTAAGATAGATGAACTTACAACAAAGGTAGACAGAGTATCGACAATGCCTACAATGATTAAATCAATTATTGAGCATAATAATGAAGAAAATCTTAAGAAGATGGAAGAACTGATTACTGATATTAATAACCGTGAACGTAAAAAATATGACGGAATTAAGACTATTGTTAATGTGAATTTATGGGTTGCACTTCTTACGGCAGCAGTATTAATTGCGAATATATTAGGAGTGATTTAGAATTTAAGCCGCAAAATTATATTTTGATATTTTTGATAAAAGAAACATGAAATGTGCATTATTAAATGCTGTAGAATTTTTCGTCGAATTTTACAGCATTTTTGAATATAATATATTTGCAGATATAAAATAGGTATTTGTAAAGGAGATGATTTTATGTCAATTATATTACCTGTTTCAGATTTAAGAAATTATAATGAAGTATTAAGAAATTGTCAAATTGGAGAGCCGGTTTTTCTAACGAAAAATGATAGGGGACGATTTGTTGTAATGGATATTGAAGATTATGAAAGAGAAAAATCTGAAAAAAAATTACTTGAGAAGCTACATGAAGCTGAAGAAGCTGTGAAGGAGGGCAATGGTTGGTTGTCTTTAAATGAACTGAAAGCTAAAGTAGGAGAATAAGGTATTATGAAACTAAGGATTAACCCATTAGTAGCAGCGGATTTGTCTAAGAGAGTTACTTTTAAAACAGAATACAAGTATGTAGTTTCTGGAAAGTATGTTGTTTTGTATAAAGTAGTATAAGAATATATTGAGATTTATAGAGTGATAAAAAGATTTCAAGATGTTACGAGAATTTTTTAATAAGTGATGTGTTAGAATGCAATGATTGTTTAAAATAGTACCATTGCACGTAAGTGAATGGTACTTTTTATTTTAGGATTCTGCGCCATAGACTCATTCTGACAGGTGATTGAATTTATGCATAACTTACAATTTAGCAGAAGTAATGTGTTTAGCTTTTTCAACATCTTCTTTTGTTATTTCTTTGTCAGAATATCTTGCTTTTTCATAGATTTTTGTAAGCATATCCATATCTTCTTTTGATATGGCATTTTCTTTGGTAAGAGTATTATTAATCTGGTCAGGAGTATAACTCTTGCGAATTATGATACGATTATTTTTCTTTGTACTTGCATTTACCTTATTTGCAAATATCTTACGGATTTTGTCTTTATTAGAAGCAAAGAAAGATTTGTGAGAATCAGCATTAGTTTCTTTTGTAATTTTAACTTTGTTAATTACGTCTTCTTCAGTATTCTTAACTTCATCATCAGTTTTATTATTACGATGCATATATTGTTTAATAAATGAATAGATAATAAATAGAATACCTGCAATCAGTGCAATAAAAAGCACAATCTGAAAGACATTGAATATAAGTGTGCCGATGCCTGAGTCATTAGAAGAACTGTGTGCCACAAGTGTTTCTCCAGCAGAATTGTTCTGAAGAGGTATCTCTGTTGTAACCTGTTCAGAGGCGCCTCCGTCAGCATGAAAATGCTCAAAGCAACTGAAGAACTTTGAAGCAATCCATTTGAAAAATTTGCCAACCACATTAAAGGAACTATTTGAGAAAAACATATTGGCGGTCATAATTATTAACACTATGGCAACATTAAATAATGCAATTAAAGAAAAATTAGTGTTAAAAGTATGTTTTAATTCCTTTGAAAAATTCTCACTGCTCATGGAATAGGAGATAAATTTTTCTAAATATTCCCTGATAAAATATAACAGGAAAAATGCTATTCCGCCTGCATATGAATATGCAGCTATGTCAGAAGAAAAAAAGGTACTGTGAAAGTATACAATTATAAATGCTACAATTCCTCCGAACGGAATATCTATGGCAATATGACTGCGTTCGTTTGCATCTGTTTTCCAAAAATTAAATGCCATTAGCAGAAAAGCGGCGGAAATGAATCCGAGAATAACCTTATCCATAACAGCAGCGGGGATAATAACCGAAATTGCAATAAGTCCAAAGTGAATAATAAAAAATACTATAAGATTTTTAATCTTAAGCCTTGATATGTAATCAATAATTACGATACAGATTATTATAGAGATACATATGGGTCGGGAGTCAGAGGACTTAAGAAATATTCCGCTGAAATACAGATAGACTAATATGGTAAAAAGCATACACATAATCAAATAAATGAATGTGCGGATATTGTTCAAAAAACTTTTCAAATAAGTCACTCCTTTCCTAATATTCTATATCCCATTTAATCATATCCGAAATTGTTTCATCTACAGTAAAGTGTTTTAACTCGGGAACAATAAAAAAAGAAGAAGCTCCCTGAAGTTTGGCATTTTCATAGGTATCAATAATTCCGGTACTACGGTTATTTGAAATTACAATATAATATGTCTGTTCATTGATTTGCGTAAAACAATTAGTAAGAATATTATTGAAGTCAAGATTATCTGCATGAGAATCAATTCTGGCAAGAGATGTATCAATAGATAACATATGATTTGTTCCTCCACCGGATTCACGGATAATCTGTTCCTTTGTAAATGAGTCCACACCATTCGTTATTAGTCCGACTGAAATGCCTGCACCAATGAAGCTTTCGGCAATTGAACTGGCAAGGCTGATAACTGCTTCTGTAAGTCTGTCGTCTCTTGCGTAGGTCTGAGCATCTAAATTTAGGATAACCTGAACTTCCTGTGAGGAAGTCATGAAAAAAGTATTGACCTGAAGAGAACTATGCCTTGCAGAACTCTTGTAATTAATCTTCTTCATGCCATCGTAAGGCTGATATTCACGAATTCCCTTGAATTCAAAAGGGTCTTCTACCAGAGTCTGTTGTGTGACAAAATTACCGGTAATAGTCTTAAATGGTATATTGAAAAATGTCAGGTCTGTTTTCTTTGGAAAAACATGTATTATGGCAGAATTACTTCTTCGGTCTGTAAGAGTAAGCCTTAGAAATAAATCGCTTGATGTAATATTTGTATCATGCATATAGTAGCAGCCACGTTTGGTGCAGGTGAATTTAAGCGTTCTGGTAACTGACTGGTGTCCCATAACAGTAAATACATCATCTCTGTAATAATTATCAGAAATTGAAGAATTATCTTCATTTTCAAAAACAAAACTCTTTGGAGTGTCAAATTTGACATGAAGCATTGGAAGCGGCAGACGTTTGTTGTTAGTAATGACTTCCTTAAGCTCATTTTCTTCACCGGCAATGCAGTCTACGGTTTTGTAACTTATCTTCACATCAAGATTATTATTCCAGTATTTTGAGTAGATATAACGCTGCAGCCCCATAAGGAGCAATGCACATACAAATGCAATAATTAATATCATATATTCGATATACCTTCCTTGTATGTTAGTATAAAAGCCTGAATTAAGTATGTAATAAATTAAATTCATATTAAATTAAGGCTGGCTGTGATATTTTGGCTGTCTTAATTATTAAAATGTGGCAGTATTTTGAAAGTTCTCTGTTGGCACGGGAACTGAATCAAGAATTCCGGTAATAATAGAAGCCTTGTTGGAATTCTTTGCAATATTTGTATAAGAAATAATTCTGTGTGCAAGTACCGGAACGGCTAAAGCCTTAATGTCTTCAGGTGTGACATAATCCCTGCCTTTAATAGCTGCGTATACCTGTGATGATTTAAGAAGTGCCAAAGTACCACGAGGGCTGACACCTGATGAAACAGAGGTATTATTTCTGGTGGCATTAATAATGTCTACAATATATTTACGAACTGATTTATCCACATAAACATGGGCAGCAGTTATACCCATAATATAGATGTCATCTTTAGAACATACCGGAGAAATGTTATCAATCGGATTGGCACTAATAAATCTGTCCATAATATCTAATTCTTCGGCAGGGGTTGGAAAGCCCATAGATAACTGCATCATAAAACGGTCTAACTGAGCTTCGGGAAGAGTAAATGTTCCGGCAGTTTCAATTGGATTTTCAGTAGCAATAACTAAAAAAGGTTTGTCAAGAAGTCTGGTCTGACCATCAACCGTTACCTGCTTTTCTTCCATACACTCTAACAGACTTGACTGTGTTCTTGGTGTGGCACGATTAACTTCGTCTGCAAGAAGAATATTTGTAAATACAGGTCCGCTTACAAATTCAAAGGAATGGTTTTCCTGATTGAAAATATTAAGCCCTGTTACATCTGACGGCAGTAAATCAGGGGTAAATTGTATTCTGTTAAAAGTTCCGTCAATAGATTTTGCAAGTGATTTTGCAAGCATCGTCTTGCCTGTACCCGGGGTATCTTCTAATAATACATGCCCTCCGGCAATGATAGCTGTAATTATGTAATCGATGGTTTCCGACTTGCCAATGATGACTTTATTAACATTTTCTTTAATTCTAGAACTGATTGTCTGTATGTCTTTTAATTCCATAAAAGTACCTTCTGCAATTCACAAGATTCCGTGATATGCATCCCTTTCCTGATTATTAGTAACTACAATAATATAAATATTAGCAGATATTCAGAGTATGTTTTATCAGATTCACCAGTCTCTGAACGATTAACAATATTATACTATATTTTATCGAAAAAAGTCACGAAGTTTAGTGTTTTTTTACTTGTTATATAGGGTAATTTAAGATAAAATAGAAAATTATATAGTAAGATAGATATATACATACAGAATTTTCGTATAAAGATTCTGTCTATAAAGCAGTGATGTGGTGATACGGAGGAATTTATGGGAAAGATTTTGACAGATTATACAAATCTGAGTGATAAAGATAAGAAAGAGTATATGCAGAGTATTAAAAAATTGTATATTATATTGGGACTGGCAACGATTTTCTTTTATGTTATTCCATTTGTTATACTATTTATGGGAGATTGGGGAAAAGTATTATTTCCTATGCTGTTGATTAATGTTAATACAATATTTGCATTCATGGCATGTTTTCTTCATTCTAGAAAGCATGATTTTAGCATTTTGGTACCATCCGCAATTGCAATCTTTTTTATTCCTACAGTTGTGATTTTTCTTAGAGACTATCATTATGTAATATTTGCATTAATGTACTTTGTACTTGGACTGTTTGGCGAATTTACGGGACATTTGTTTCTGAGGCGTAAGAAAAGTAAGAGGCAGCCTTTGGGTCTTAATAAACTGGTTAAAGGTCAGAAGAAAAGGGAAGAGAAGAAAAATGCTGCAGCAAAACGTGCTTCAACCGGTAAAAAACGCAAAAAATAGAATAACATTACAAATATTCAGGCGGAATGAAATATTACAGGAAAGGTAAGAATAACAAAGATGGCAAAGAGGAATAAAGGCAGAATTAAGAAATGGATGCAGTTTAACAAACCGGCGGTTACGTGGATGGCTGTTATATTAGTGTATACAATAATAATGCTGGCAGTTATTTTTGGACTTGGAAGGAATTTATCAAGCTGTTCGTCAGGGACTTTATCAAAAAACAATAATGGGGATGTTAATGTTGAAACCTCTATGAAACCGGCTTCATAACAAGAGTAATTTTAGTGAGTTTATTTTGCATTATAAATATTATGTCTGTGGCAAAACGTTTGCAGTCTATAAGAAAGGCGTGATTATTAATATGGCAATGAGAAATAATAAGATATATGTTATCGGACATAAAAACCCGGATACAGATTCAATTTGTTCAGCAATAGCATATACCTATCTTAAGAATCAGATAGATACTAAACAGTATGTGGCAAAGCGTGCAGGACAGATTAATGAGGAGACACAGTTTGTACTTAATTATTTCGGAGTTGAAATTCCGGGATATGTTAATGACATCGGAACACAGGTTAAGGATATTGAGATTAGGGAAACAGAAGGTGTAAGCCGTGGGATTTCTCTTAAAAGAGCATGGAACCTTATGAAAGAACTTAATGTCGTAACGCTGCCTATTACTAAGCATGAAAGGCTTGAAGGCGTTATTACTACTGAAGATATTGCAGAGGCATATATGGATGTGAGAGACAGCAAGATTCTTTCAACAGCGCATACGGCATACAGTAACATTGTAGATACGGTAGATGGTTTAATGATATGTGGAAATGTTGAAGCATATTATACTAAGGGAAAAGTGTTAATTGCAGCAGCAAATCCTGACCTTATGGAGAACTACATTGAAGAGGGGGACTTAGTAATACTTGGTAACAGATATGAGTCCCAGCTATGCGCCATTGAGATGAATGCAGGCTGTATCGTTGTATGTGAGGGAGCAAATGTATCAGTGACCATAAGAAAGATGGCAGAGGAGCATGACTGCACTGTAATCAGTTCACCGCATGACACATATACGGTCGCACGACTTATTAATCAGAGTATGCCGATTAGTTATTTTATGAGCAGACAGAATCTTATTACTTTCAGGACAGATGATTTTACTGAAGATATTAAGAGTATCATGGGTAAAAAGAGATATAGGGATTTTCCTATTGAGGATAAAAAGGGTCATTATGTAGGTATGATTTCCAGACGAAATCTGTTGAATGCAGATAAGAAAAAGATTATATTAGTAGACCATAATGAAAAAAGCCAGGCGGTAGACGGACTTGAAAATGCAGAGATTTTAGAGATTATTGACCATCATAGAATTGGTTCTTTAGAGACTATGTCACCTGTATATTTCAGAAATCAGCCATTGGGATGTACGGCTACAATTATATATCAGTTATTTACAGAAGCTTGTATAGAAGTTCCTAAGAATATAGCAGGTTTATTATGTGCTGCCATACTTTCAGATACATTAATGTTCCGTTCACCTACATGTACGATAGTGGATAAAGCAGCAGCAGAAAATCTTTCTAAAACTGCAGAAATAGACATAGAGAAATTCTCAACGGAAATGTTTATGGCTGGAAGTAATCTAAAGAATAAATCACCGGAAGAAATTTTTTATCAGGATTTCAAGAAATTTGTAATTGGTGAAATGAATATTGGTGTGGGGCAGATTAACTCCCTTAATGCACAGGAATTAGCAGACATAAAGGAGAAACTTACCACATATCTTGATAAGGCATATAAGGAACATGGATTAAATATTATTTACTTTATGTTTACTAATATAATTACGGAATCTACGGAAGTTATTTTTGTTGGAAATGGTGCGGATTCATTGATTGAAGAAGCATTTAATGTCAAAATTGAGAATAATTCGGTAATACTTAATGGGGTAGTATCGAGAAAGAAGCAGTTTATACCTGCCTTGATTGAAAGCATTAATGGAGGAAGCGTATAAAACCAAAGGAGGTCAGATTGTGGCGAAACAGAATTGGAAACCGGGAAATATGCTATATCCTGTACCGGCAGTTATGGTGAGTTGTAAACGTGAAAATGAACGTCCTAATATTATTACAGTAGCATGGGCAGGAACTATTTGTACTAATCCGGCGATGTTGTCCATTTCGGTACGGCCAGAGAGATATTCCTATGATATTATTAAGGAAACAGGAGAATTTGTAGTAAATCTTGTTACAAAAGATTTAGTGTATGCAACAGATTATTGTGGTGTAAAATCAGGAAGAGATGTAGATAAATTCAGAAATATGAAACTGCATGAAGCAGAGTCACATATGGTAAAAGCACCTGGAATAGAGGAAAGTCCGGTAAACATTGAGTGCAGAGTTACAGAGATTAAAGAACTTGGAAGTCATCATATGTTTATAGCAGAAGTAGTGTCCGTGAATATTGATGATAAATATATGGATAAAACAGGTAAATTTAATTTAAACAGTGCAGGTCTTGTCTCATATTCTCACGGAGAATATTTTGAATTAGGCAGCAAATTAGGCAAATTTGGTTATTCAGTAGCAAAGAAATCATAAATGTTAAGAGCCGGCTTTGAAAATCTTTTCGGATTTTTTTAATTTGGCAGATAGCAAACAGGCATTAGAAGTTCAGAGCCAGTCTTGAAACTTAGAAAACTTTTAAGTTTTTGAAGTTGGCAACAAACATCAGGGAAAGGGCGTGACATTAGTGAAAATCAGTGCGATGACTATTGATAATTTTAAATCAGTAAGACATTTAGTTATTGAGGATATTGATAATGCATTCATTCTTGTGGGAAAGAACAGTACAGGTAAGACTGTGGTATTAGATTCCATTCGTGCAGTTGCGAATTTATATGAAATCAAAAATCAGGATTTCAATGAAAGTGGCAAAAATATTGAGATTGGTATTACACTTGACATTGATGAGGAGGATTTAGCGCTTCTTCACGAAAGAGGAGTTGTATCAAAATACAAAAAATATGAAATATGGTTTAAGGATTTCTGCAATAAACTTCCATCATATCAGGAGGGAAAACTTAAATTTACATATATAATGAATAAGGAGTATCATGAGAAATATTCTGATGGATTTAAAAAGAACAATCCGTATATTAAATCAGTATTTCCAAAAGTGTATTTTATTGATAATGAGAGAAATATCAAAGAATATCAGGATGATTTATTAAGACTTCAGGGCAATAAGGAACTTGCAGAAATAATAGACGATATGTGTATGTTTGATAAGAGTAAAAAATGCACCAGATGTTTTGAATGTATTGGCAAAATCAAACAGAAATTCACGGATGATTTAAGTATTTTTGAAACCACTAAGTTGTTAGAATATAAACTTTTTAATCAGAATCTTGATAAATTTGCAGAACAGGTTAATAAATATTTCTCGAAGAATGGTTCTAATTCCCAGTATGTGAAGTATGTGGCAACTTGTGATTTTGAGAAATTTTTTAAGGTGGAAGCAGTACTTGGAAATAAAGACAGAGGAACGGATAATAATATCGGGACAATGAGTGCCGGAACTAAGAGCATATACCTGCTGTCACTTATAGAGGCCTATATTGAAGAACAGAGTAAAGTACCTAATATCGTAATGATTGAGGACCCGGAAAGTTATCTGCACCCACAGCTTCAGAAATCGGCAAGTGAAATTTTATACAGATTATCTAAGAAAAACCAGGTAATATTTTCCACGCACTCACCAAATATGCTATTCAATTTCTCAAGCAGACAGATTAAACAGGTAGTATTAGATGAAGAATTCTATACCACGGTTAATGAAAATGCGGATATTGATGATATCTTAGATGATTTAGGATATACGGCTAACGACCTTATGAATGTAAGTTTTGTGTTTATTGTAGAAGGAAAACAGGACAGCAACCGTCTTCCACTATTGCTTCAGAAATATTATTCAGAAATATATGATGAGGAGGGTATGCTTCAGAGAATCTCCATAATTCCCACAAATAGTTGTACCAATATTAAGACTTATGCCAATCTTAAATATATAAATAAGTTATATTTAAAAGACCAGTTTCTTATGATAAGAGACAGTGATGGCAAGAATCCTAAATATTTAGTTAAGCAGTTATGCAGTTACTATGCACAGCGTGAGAAGGAAGATGTAGAGAATCTGCCAAGGGTTACACCGAGAAATGTTTTGGTTCTAAGATACTATTCTTTTGAAAATTATTTCTTAGACCCTAAGGTAATGGCAGAAATTGGTGTTGTAAAAAGTGAAGAAGACTTTTATAATATTCTTTGGCAGAAGTATAGAGGTTATCTCTACAAGCTTCCGAGTATGAAGAGAATGTGCAGAATTAAGAATGTACGAATAGCCAATAAACAGGATTTAAAAAACAATATGGAGAATATAAGAATATTTGTCAGGGGCCATAATCTGTATGATATTTTCTATGGAAGATACAGAAATGATGCAGAGACAGAAATTCTTAAGAAATATATTGATGTGGCACCGAAGGAGAATTTTGCCAATATTCTAGATGCCATAGACAGATTTGTATATTTCGAGAACAGACGAAAAGAGGACAGCAATGATGGAGCAGGAGAAAGATAATATTATTTTGATTGGTATGCCTGGTGTGGGTAAAAGCACAGTTGGTGTGGTGTTAGCTAAAATACTGGGATATCATTTTATCGATGCAGATATTGTAATTCAGCAGAGGGAGAACCGTTTGCTTAAAGACATTATTGCAGAAGAAGGCGTAAACGGATTCATTAGTATTGAGAATAAAATTAATTCAGAAATAAATGCTGGTAAGACTATTATTGCCACGGGCGGAAGTGTGATATATGGTGAAGAGGCGATGCAGCACTATAAGGAAATAGGTACACTGGTGTATCTTAAACTGGATTATGATGAACTGAGCCGTCGGCTGGGAGACATTAAGAACAGAGGAGTGGTGTTAAAGCCGGGACAGAATCTGCGAAATCTTTATGATGAGAGATGCAGACTGTATAAGTTTTACGCAGATATTGTAATTGATGAAGCAGGGTTAGATGTAGAAAAAACGATTGACAAACTGATACAGTGTTTACAAAATAGAGAAGGAACTATTTAAAGAAGCACAGAAATAAGAGAAGATTAGATTATGCATAAATTTACTAAAAAAGCAAAAAAGATTCGATTAACATTTATTGCGGCAACATTTGTTACCTGCATGATATTGGTAATGTGTTTTTCATGGATTGGTGGAATAGCAGGATATCATTTTGCAAATAATTATTATACAATATGTATTGATGGCAAAAAAGTTGGAACCTCAGTGAATTATAACGATATTCAAAAGGCACTTAAAGAGGCCAGAATGAAAATTAATAATGAAAGCACATCATTACAGTATGTTGATGCAGATGTGGAAATTAAGAAATCATCACGGGTATTTGGCAGGACGGATTCTAAGTCATACTTAAGCAGTTCTATGTATGAGGCTTTGAAAAATTCCGTAGATGATACAAAGCAGAAAGCATATGTAGTAGATATCGATGGATACATTTTAACATTGGGTTCACTGTCAGACGTTGAGTATTTATTTAATTTTGTTAAAAATAAATATGATAATAGTGAGGATTTCAGTACGAATTTGCATTTAGATGATGTATCAGGACACACTACGATTACGTGCAGTATCACTAAAACCGATATTAAGGCATTAGATTTACCAACAGTTACTTCTAATGGAGAAGTGTCAGAAGAGAATGTCAAGGCAGGTAAGGCAGTGGAAGATGGGACTACTGACGTAAAATTTGGCGAAAAGGTGGAAATAGTGCCATGTTATGTGAATCCCTCCCAGATTAATGAACTTAATTCTGCTATAAACATGGTTTCGTCTAATGCAGGCGAATCAGAATTATCCGTTATGGTGACTGAAAAACAGACTTATGATGTAGAATATGGTAAGCCAACAGAATATGTATATAATGATAATTTATATAACACTGAACAGAATGTTCTGACAGAAGGCAGTACCGGGATAAAGAAAGTAGTTGCAAATATTACTTATAAGAACGGTGAAGAGGTAAAAAGAGATATTGTAGAAGAAAATGTTACAAAGGAGGCATCAGCCAGAGTAATTGAAGTGGGAACTGCCGTACCGCCAACATTTATTAAGCCTATAAATGGTGGCACACTTTCGTCTGCATTTGGAGCGAGATGGGGAACCCTGCATAAAGGTGTTGACTGGTCATGCAGTGTTGGAACTAATGTTATGGCTTCTTGTGATGGAACGGTTACTCAGGCAGGATGGGTTAATGGATATGGATACTGTGTTACTTTGCAGCATGCTGACGGCAAGGGAACAAGGTATGGACATTTAAGTCAGATTCTTGTATCTGTAGGTCAGACTGTATCGCAATCAGAAGTCATCGCTTTAAGTGGTAATACGGGAAACAGTACTGGACCTCATGTGCATTTTGAGATTTTAGAAGAAGGAGTGCAGGTTAATCCATTTAATTATCTTAATTAACACAGTGAGCATATGGTGTATGTTCAATACAACAGTTCTTTGCAATAAACACTGCAATGGCCTGCGTTATGAAGTAATGGGTAATTATTCCAAATATAACAAAAATGTTAACAAAATGATAATAAAATAAAAAGTAATTTACAAATGAAATCTTTGTGCTATAATCTGATTAATTGACGCGAAGTCAGTTTAAATTGAACATTATTAAATTTAACTTGAATAAAATTACAAACATAAATATAACTTATAGACTATTTAACATAGATTATAATATTTGAGGTGCAAAATGGAACAGTACATTATAAAGGGCGGAACCCCTCTCAAAGGTGAGGTTGAGGTAAGTGGAGCAAAGAATGCAGCACTTGCTATTTTGGCGGCTGCAATTATGACTGATGAGACAGTTACGGTAACAAATTTACCGGATGTTAGAGATATAAATGTATTATTAAAGTCAATTGAGGGCATAGGTGCAATTGTTAAACGGGAAAGCAGAAACTGTGTTAAGATTAATGGTGGTACAATTCGTTCAGTAACAGTTGAATATGAATATATTAAGAAAATAAGGGCATCTTATTATTTGCTCGGAGCATTACTTGGAAGATTCAGTGAAGCAGAAGTTGCACTTCCAGGTGGCTGTGATATCGGAACAAGACCAATTGACCAGCATATTAAAGGATTTAAGGCACTTGGTGCAGAAGTGACGATTGAACATGGAATGATTAAAACTAAAGCTGATTGTCTTATGGGAAATCATATTTATATGGATGTGGTATCTGTTGGTGCTACCATTAACATTATGTTAGCAGCAGCCCTTGCAGATGGCAATACTATTATTGAAAATGCAGCAAAGGAACCTCACGTAGTTGATGTCGCAAACATGCTTAACAGTATGGGTGCTAATATTAAGGGTGCAGGAACTGATGTTATAAGAATAAAAGGTGTAGAAAAACTGCACAAGACGGAATATTCAGTTATTCCTGACCAGATAGAGGCAGGTACATTTATGTTTGCGGCAGCTGCTACTAATGGGAATGTTCTTGTTAAGAATGTAATTCCTAAGCATTTAGAAGCAATCACTGCCAAATTACTTGAAATCGGATGTACAATTGAAGAGTATGATGATGCGGTAAGAGTTATAGGAACCCGAAATCTCAGTAGTACACAGGTTAAAACGTTACCTTATCCCGGATACCCTACAGATATGCAGCCACAGATAGCTGTTACATTAGCCATATCTAAGGGAACCAGTATAGTGACTGAGAGTATTTTTGAAAATAGATTTAAATATGTGGCGGAATTGGCTAGAATGGGTGCCAACATTAAAGTTGAAGGCAATACTGCCATAATTGATGGTGTGAACCAGCTTACCGGAGCTGAGATAAATGCACCCGATCTTCGTGCAGGAGCAGCACTTGTGATTGCAGGGCTGACAGCTAAAGGATTTACGGTAATAGACGATATAATGTATATACAGCGTGGTTACGAGAATTTTGAAAGAAAACTTTCTAATCTCGGTGCATGTATCGAAAAAGTAACGTCTGAAAAAGAAGTACAAAAGTTTAAATTAAAGGTTGGATAAATAAAGCAATTTACAAAAAGGTATTGACAATATGCATTTGATTTGTTAATGTATGTGATGTAAAAAGTTCATATTAAAAATTCTCTTATTCAGAGTGGTGGAGATACAAGGATCGAAGAAGCCACAGCAACCCCCCGCAGTGGAAGGTGCTAACCTGAGCGAGTAATCGAGCAATAAGTGGAAAATTAACTATAAAAGTTAAGTCCACCATTTGTGTGGACTTTTTTCACGTCAGCTTCAAGCCATGCATCACGAGATAAAAAGTGCTGATTTGAGCTTGCTCAAGAGGAAGTAGCTTTTTATCTCGTGATATAGGGCGATAGCCC
Organism: uncultured Eubacterium sp.; assembly: GCA_964595785.1. Classification (GTDB taxonomy): domain Bacteria; phylum Bacillota; class Clostridia; order Lachnospirales; family Lachnospiraceae; genus Bovifimicola. Next base: position 2,266 of record CAZQRO010000039.1, on the reverse strand, counting down.
GTGACCGAGCAAACTTTGTTTGCGAGGTTTGCATAGCATGAAGTTGCAGAGAAGCCAGAGAGCAAACAAAGTTCGCGAGGTTTGCATGGCGTGAAGTTGCAGAGAAGCCAGAGAGCAAACAAAGTTTGCGAGGTTTGCATGGATTGAAGTTGTGAAGCAAGGGCATTTTAGAAAAAGAAAGGAAAATACTAATGGAAAAATTATTATTTACATCAGAATCAGTAACTGAAGGACATCCTGATAAAATCTGTGATCAGATATCAGATGCAGTTTTGGATGCATTATTAGAGCAGGATCCAATGAGCCGTGTAGCTTGTGAAACCATTACAACTACAGGCCTTGTACTTGTAATGGGAGAAATTACATCTAAGGCTAACATAAATATTCAGAAGATTGTAAGAGATACAATCTGTGAAATAGGGTATGATGATTCAGCCAAAGGATTTGATGGTCATACATGTGGCGTAATGGTAGCACTTGATGAACAGTCCACGGACATAGCAATGGGTGTTAATAAAGCACTTGAAGCAAAAGAAAATACAATGTCAGAAGAAGAAATTGCAGCAATTGGTGCAGGTGACCAGGGTATGATGTTTGGATTTGCCTCAAATGAAACAGAAGAGTATATGCCATATCCAATTGCACTTGCACATAAATTAGCACTTAAACTTACAGAAGTCCGTAAGAATGGTACGTTAGCTTATCTTCGTCCGGATGGCAAGACACAGGTAACAGTAGAATATGACGAAAATGGTAAACCAATTCATTTGAATGCGGTAGTTCTTTCAACACAGCATGATGCAGAGGTTACACAGGAACAGATTCATGAAGATATAAAGAAGTATGTATTTGAACCGGTTCTTCCAAAGCATTTAACAGATGAAAAGACAAAATATTTCATCAACCCAACCGGAAGATTTGTTATCGGTGGACCAAACGGAGACAGTGGTCTGACAGGAAGAAAAATTATTGTCGATACTTATGGTGGATATGCTCGTCATGGCGGCGGAGCATTCTCAGGAAAAGACTGTACAAAAGTTGACCGTTCAGCAGCATATGCGGCAAGATATGTTGCAAAGAATATTGTTGCAGCAGGACTTGCAGATAAGTGTGAAATTCAGCTTTCATATGCAATTGGTGTTGCACATCCGACATCAATTATGGTTGACACATTTGGTACCGGAAAACTGTCAAATGAAAAATTAGTTGAGGTTATCAGAGATAACTTTGACCTTCGTCCGGCAGGAATAATCAAAATGCTTGATTTAAGACGCCCGATTTATAAGCAGACAGCGGCATATGGACATTTTGGAAGAAATAATCTTAATCTTCCTTGGGAGAAATTAGATAAGATTGATACACTTAAGAAGTATTTATAAAATGTTTATGAAATAGGTTTCTCATTTGATATGAATAAAGATATATTTAAATTAAGAAAAGCGAAAAACAATAAAATAGTCAGTGGTTTAAATAATATAATTAACAGTTAGAATATTTAGAAATAGGATATTGTATATAAAGTGCAATATCTTATTTTTTGTTTTATGGGATTTAAGTCATGGGGTAAAGAGTTGAATGAAAAAGAAAATTGCGGAGCAATTCTTTTTAAGGCTTTGTTGGAAAAACACCGTTGATAATAAATCAAAAAAAATAAATCAAAATAAAACACTTGAAAAACAAATAGTGATGTAATATAATGTAAAACAAACAAAACAGCAAATTAGAAGGGCGATTTTATGAAAAGAGAGAAAGAGATAATTAGTAAATCTAAAGAAGATAAGAAAAATTATTCCGGCAGGATATTTGATGATACATTTCGTACACTTTGTGAGAAGAATCCAAAGTTACTTATACCATTGATTAATGAAATATTCTCTACAAATTATGATATGAATGAAAAGTTTGTATTACTTTCTAATGAATATCATTTTTCCGTAATGCAGAATTCAGATAAAATCACGAGAAATTGTTTCAGACTCATGTTTGAAAATTAAAGATAAAATATATCATATTGAATGTCAGAGCAGTAAAGATGGTACAATGATTATCAGAATGATAGAATATGACTTTATGATTGCTTTATATAATATTGATAAGGAAAAAGAAATTTATGAAATGCAATTTCCACATTCGGCAGTCGTTAATCTCAGGGGAATAAGTGAAAAAAAATTTATGGAAATGAATATATGTTTTGCGAATGGAACAAAAGTCAGATATAAGGTGCCTGTAATATATACACAAAATTATTCAGAGGGTGAAGTGCTTA
>CAZQRO010000038.1:0-18973 GCA_964595785.1 uncultured Eubacterium sp. | reverse complement strand
TAATTAATACAACAAGTATTCCGCCCATAACTCCTAATGTTCTGTACAGTTTACAATTATCTTTCATCTTCTGGTTATTTTCTTCTATATCTGCCTCTAACTGTTCTATAAGCAGATCAATATATGACAATTGCATTTCTTTATCAAGAAATCCCAGTGTGTTTCCCAAATCTTTCAGTTTTTCCAAATGCTTTTTTCCGAATAATAATTTATTCAATTCCTTCTCTACTCCATCATTCCAAATTTCAGCTATAGTTTTTCCTTCATATTTCTCAAGATTTTCTGCTACATATATAAGGAATTTCTGAAAACATATATCTGTTTTTCTGGAAATATTTCTCAATGCCTGCGGCATAACTGTATTGTTATATCTTATTTCTCCACGCAGTATTATTAATAGTTCTTTCAATTTTTTCAATCTTGTATTCTGAATAATAAGATTTTCACTCGCCTTGAATCCTATTCCTGTTCCCGATAATATTATTAAAATAACTCCTATTATTTTAAACATTATAATCCTTTCATGCCTAAGCTGTTTTTTTGCAAATGCGCTGCCATGAGAAATTTGCAATGGTAATTTCTCATGTACGATTTCAAGTTTGTGCTTCGTTGCAAACTTGTGTGTGAAAAATATGCTTCATAGCATATTTTCACACTATCCTCCATATTATCAAGAATTACTGCCAAAGGCTGTCCAACTCTCAATCTAATCTCCTGTAATTCATTTGTTTTTTCAAAAACTTTACTCAGTATTTTTCTTAATTTAAGTGAAAATATCTTCTGAATGTCGCATGTCTCCATATGTTCTCCCATACCATTCTCCATTCCTTTTTCAAACTGCCCGCCTTTTGATACAGACGCAAATCCATGTGCAGCAAATCTAAGTGTAAAGAACTTTTTATACTCTTTTTCACTACACCTTTGTCCTTTTCATATATATATGCCCATATAATTGATTTAATTCAAGAAAAGTCAACCTTAATAATAATAGTTTTGCAACAAAAAAAGATACATTCTGCAATAACTGCAAAATATATCTTTTTGATTATATGCTAATCGTTACTATTCACAGCGGATAGTAATGATTAATCAGCTAACATCATTCTGTCGTTAGCAAATTCACTTCCACTTACATCTTCAAACTTCTTAAGAAGATCCGATACCTTAAGCTGTTTCTTATCATCACCTGAAATATCATATATAATACGGCCTTCATGCATCATGATTAGTCTGTTTCCGAGTCTGATTGCATCATTCATATTATGCGTAATCATTAATGTAGTGAGTCTATTCTCTGTTACAATACGATTTGTCGTATCTAAAACCTTAGCTGCCGTCTTTGGATCAAGAGCTGCCGTATGTTCATCTAACAGAAGAAGTTTAGGCTTTCTGAGAGTTGCCATAAGGAGTGTAAGTGCCTGTCTCTGTCCGCCTGACAATAATCCGACTCTTGATGTTAACCTGTCCTCAAGTCCAAGATCTAATGTCATTAACTTTTCTTTATATTCATTTCTCTCTGACTTAGTAATTCCGATTCTAAGACCTCTGACTTTTCCTCTTTTTGCTGCTAATGCCAGATTTTCCTGAATCTCCATTGTCGCAGCCGTTCCCATCATCGGGTCCTGAAAAACCCTTCCTAAATACTTAGCACGTCTATATTCAGACATCTTAGTAACATTCAGACCATCGATAAAAATTTCTCCTGAATCAACATTCCAGGTTCCCGCAAGTGCATTAAGCAATGTTGACTTACCTGCACCATTGCCACCGATAACGGTAATAAAATCACCTTCATTCATCTTAAGTGATACATTATTTAGAGCAGTCTTTTCATTTACCGTTCCCGGATTAAATGTTTTATTGATATTTTTAATTTCAAGCATTTTTCTCTACCCCCTTTTTAACAGGTTTTGAAAAATATTTTTTCTTCCAATAAGGGAAAGCTAAAAACATGGCAACAACCAAAGCTGATAGAAGTTTAAGTAAATCCGTATCAAACCCAAGCCATATAACAACCTGTAAAACTATGTAATATACTACACCGCCAATAGCAACTCCCAATAATTTCAATGCAAAATTATGGAAAATTTTCTCAAAAATAACGTTGCCAATTATAACTGCCGCCAAACCTATTACGATAGCTCCTCGTCCCATGTTAATATCAGCAAATCCCTGATACTGACAATATAATGCACTTGAAAATGCAACAATACCATTAGAGATAACAAGACCAAGAATAATTCTTAAGTTTGTATTAATTCCCTGGGCACGGCTCATATTCGGGTTACATCCTGTTGAACGCATTGATGCACCTAATTCCGTTCCAAAGAACCAATATAATATTCCTATAAGTACCAGACAAACTATTGCAACAATAAATATTGTATTTTTATACCATACAATATTTTTTACATAACGTAACGAAACCCATAAATCATATTTTATTACACTAATGGTCTGATTTGGTTTTCCCATAATCTTTAAGTTTACAGAGTACAATGACAACTGTGTTAATATTCCTGCTAAAATAACCGGAATACCCATAAATGTATGGAATATACCTGTAACGAAACCCGCAATCATTCCTGCAATTACTGCACAAATCATCCCAATCCATATACTATGTCCTGATGTAACTACCATAATAAAAACAGCTCCACCGGTACACATTGTTCCATCAACAGTCAAATCTGCAACATCCATTATTTTAAATGTTATAAATACGCCGATTGCCATTATTCCCCATATAAGACCCTGGGCTGCCGCGCCAGGCATTGCATTCATTAGTGATCCTATATCCACGATAATTCCTCCAAAAGTTTCCTATTCTATTTTGTTCTATTCTGTAGTTATTGCTGTAAATCCATCAGGAATCTTTATTCCAAGTTCATCACAGACTTCTTTATTATATTTCTTTGTTACACTTGGAGCAAATTCGATGTCCATATCGTTAATATCCGCATCATTAACAAGAATTTCATATGCCATTTCACCAGTTTTATATCCTAAGTCATAGTAACTGATTGAAAGTGTAGCAGCTCCACATCCCTTACAGATACCTTCTTCACCGGCAATTACAGGAACTTTAGCAGGTCTGCAGATATTATTGATAATTTCTTTATTAGATGCTGCTGTGTTATCTGTAGGAACGTAGATAACATCACAGTTTGCCACTGCATTTGTTACTACTGCTGATATATCATTTGAATCCACGAATGAATAATTTGTACATGTATAACCAAGTTTTTTAAGATACTTTGTCATCTCGTCAACCTGATACTGTGAATTAGTTTCAGCCGAACAATATAACATGCCAACTTTTTTAGCATCAGGGAACAGCTCATTTAATAATGCTGCCTGATCTTTTAATGGTGCAAGATCTGATGTACCTGAAATGTTGATTCCTGTCTTTCCACTCCAATCATCCATATCAAGTGCCGTTGCATAATCCGTTACTGATGTTCCAAGAATCGGAATATCTGCTGTGGCTGCAAATGCTGCCTGTAAAGGAGCTGTTGCATTTGCCAGAATTAAATCATCATTATCTGCCACAAATGCATTAACGATTGTAGCACATGTTGCAGAATCACCCTGAGCATTCTGCTCATCAAACTTGACTTTATCACCAAGTTTCTCCTTTAAAGCATCTTTAAAACCTTTTGTTGCCGCATCAAGAGCATCATGCTGAACTAACTGGCATATTCCAATCTTATATGTTTTATCATCTCCTTTTCCTGACGAAGACGAACCACAACCAATCACAGAAACTGCCATGGCTGCGCACAATGCTATTGCACTTAACTTTTTCAATTTCATATTATTTTCCTCTTTTCCTTTTTATTTGTAACCATTCAGAACAAAAATGTATCCATTCTAAACAAGTACGTATATTGTATGATTTAAAGTCACATAACTTTAACGCATCATAGTAAATATGTAAAATATTCTTATTAATTTTACACTTAATTAACAAATAAGTCAATGAAATACTTGTTTCTACCGACTCATTTGACCTATTTCACCATCATCTGATATAGATGCATTTGGCGACAGATTTCTCAGGTAATCCATTGCTTTTTTCTGTTCTTCTAAGTCTTCTATAAATAGAGTTTTATAATCTGACTGTATACATGGAATATACTGCATTTTCACAAGTCCATTAATATCAATCTCTAAATTAACTAAACCATTATATTTTGTTTCATCATTGAACCAAAAATCACCAAGACTATAGACTACAGGGTTTCCGTTTATATATTCCATTCCCTGTAATATATGTGGATGTCCTCCGATTATTGCATCAGCTCCTGAATTAATTAATTTTTCAGCAATATCATGCTGGTACGTTTCATAATATTCACTGTCTTCTGTTCCCCAATGTAAATATGCTATTAAGTAATCACATTGTTTATCTGCCGCAGCTATTACCTCATTAAGTCTGGTGTCATCATACATGAGAAATATTCCTGAAGAGTCCTCTCCTGCTCCCGGCGTATATCTTACCTTTTCGGCTCTGCTCGCAGAAACAAATCCTATCTTCATTCCATTTACAATGTAATAAATTACTTTCTCGGCTTCGGAAGAATTACTTCCTCCTCCTACAGTTGAAATACCGGCATTTTTTAAAGTGTCTAACGTGTCACTAAATGCATCTGCTCCAAAATCATATAAATGATTATTTGCAATGGAGGCAATATCCGTTCCTAATTCCTGCAAAATTGAAACTCTTGCAGGATTTGCCCTAAATGTGTACATTTTTCCGGGTAATACCTCGCCCCTGTCACTAAAGCAGAATTCATTATTTAACATAAATATGTCTGCACTATTCGTCTTTTCTATAATATTTTCGCTTATACAGTCTCTTAAGCCTTGTGTTGTATCATAATTATCTAAAACAAATCCATCTTCCTCCAGACAAATATCTCCGGCGAATAAAATGTTGACATTTTTAGCATTTTTTGATTCGCGGTAATTATTATCCTGATTACCAAGAAACTCATCGCATAAAACAAACAGGGATTTTCCTGTTTGTATATAGAAATCCCTATTTATATCAGCAGCACTATTTAATCCCAGTTCATTAACAATATTAATACTATATTGCCTTGCGAACCAGTTAACAAAATCTTCTGTTGTTTTATCTGGTGCCTTAATCTGTAAATATTCTGTAACAATCTCTAATTTTTCTTTTAAATTTTCTTTAGCACTTTTGAATAAATCTTCTTTTTTAATTTCATCTGAATCGGGGCTTTCCTCTTCTTTTGATTCATTTTGTAATATAACAGAATATGAATTAACTGAAATACTGATGGTATCAAGTTTTGATTCAAATATATACATACACAGCATAACAAGAATAAGACATGAAATAACTATGCTAGCTGCCTTCCTGTTGTTCATCAATATCCTCCCATAGAATATAACTTCCCTTGTGGTTTTTCTTCATATAATATAATGCCTTATCAGCCTTTTGTAATGTGTATTTTATATTATCAATTCCGGCATTTTCTGAAATGGCAATTCCAATAGAACATGAAACCAGTTTATTATGAGGAATAACTACACTCTGTTTTATATATTTACTGACAACATCAACAAATCCATCACTAATTGCCGAATAAATATTATCAGCAACCTTACATACTTCTTCCTTAGAAACGTTATTTAACACTACAAGGAATTCATCCCCGCCATATCTTACGGCATATCCGATTTTTTCACTGACTTTACTAAATACTTTTGCAAATTCAACTAAAACAACATCGCCGACTTCATGCCCAAAAGTATCATTATAATATTTGAAATTATCAAGGTCGGCATATAATATTGAAACAGAATTATTAAAATTGCTGTGCTCTTCAGTCATTTTTGCAAAACCCTGTCGATTATACAAGCCTGTAAGCATATCAGTAACCGCAAGTGAATTGAGTTTTTCATTAATCTCAACAATATTTCTTCTGTTCCTGATTCGTTCAATTCCACTCGATAACTGTATAATAGCTGTTTTAATTATCACAAGGTCATCATCAGTTAATAAAATTCTGTTTCTTCTGAAATTATGATGCATATTTACCGTTGCCAAAAATACTGAATTAATACCATGTTCATCAATTACGGGAACTCCAACAATTGTAACTATCTTGTTCTTACCAAATAGAGATACGATTTTATTAAACTCCATAAATGATTTATCTGTTCTGTTAGTAATAAATTCATGTTTAATTAATTTAAAGAAATCAAATATTTCTTCATATCCATAATCAATATCCGTTGTTGTATCTTTAAATAATTCCACAATCCTGTCATCATTCTTCTCTAACAGCAATATTCCATCCATATTAAAATTATTTTGTAAAGTAGTCATTGTATTATTAACAAGAGGCATATAATCAATCTCTTCTTTATTAAGCATTTCCTGTAATGAAGATAAAAATTTAATATCCTTCTTTCTCTTCTCTAACTGTTTCTCTTTACCCACATTATACGACAATTCAACAAGCTGTTTCAAACTTATGTTTGAGAAATTCGCCACTAACGGTCTTGCATTAATATTCTTTCCCTCAATCATTAACATAATATTTTGGGATTTTATTACATAACCATTATTTTTACAATAATTTATGCCTTTTTCTAAAACAACCATTGCCTTTTCCTGCTCATTGCATTTCATATATAAATCATAGAATTCAACGGTAAAATTAACTACAACATAGAACAATGCTCCCTGATATTCATTGAAGTTTTTCTCTGCTTCTTCGAAGCACTCTCTTGCCTCTTCCAATTCACCATTATTTTTATTTAAAATTCCGTTAATGAAATAGTATAAAAATAAGTCTTCATACCAATGATAATAATCCGGATTTTCACCCTCATCAAGATATAACAGATGACCAATTCTAACTTCCATATTACTTATACATTTGTAGCACCTGTACTCATTTCCAATCATATAATATGACAGCGCCAGCAAACCATATAATTTAGAAGCATTACATATCTGTATAGTCTCTACTTCAAGATAATTAAGCATTTTAAAGATTGTATTCAGATAATCGCAGGCTGACAGAAAATCCTGGGCGCATATACAATTTACTGCCATATTATATAGCGCTTCAACTATTCCTTCTGCATTTTTCGAATTATACAGTATCTCTATACCATTATTAAAGTATTCATTAGCCTTAATAAACTGTTCTGCAATAATACTGTTATATCCTATGCCAAGATACTGATGAGCTTTTCTTGTTTCGATATTCTCCGTATTAATTATCTTGAGTTTCTCATTATAAAATTTGTCACTGTATTTATGGTAGCCTTTTTCAGAAAACAATACTATATATTTCGTGTATGCTGACATCAGGAAATTGTTATTACCTAATTCTTTTCCTATACTGATAGCACTTTTAAATGTTTCTGACTCAGTACCATTTACAAACCTTTCAATTGATTCACTGTCATTATCATATCCATATATGGTATAATAAGCTAATGTATTCATATAGTTATACTTTTTAAGTTTTTTAACCATATCTTCACGTACAATTACTTTTTCAAAATCCACCGAGAATACATCTCTCCAGCCACTAAACTGTGCCCCTTCTTCTAAAACCTCTGCACAAAATGTAAGTTTCTCATTCTGCATCTCTTTGGCTATCTCTATACATTTGCGTGCATATTTATAAGTTAATTCAGATTGTATCAGTGTCATATGAGCCATTCCACATATAAAATTGTATATATAATATTCATATAAATCTTTAGTTTTGTCAAATAGAGACAGCATTTTCTCACACATAAGCATTGCGGTATTATTATCGTTACTCAATATATTGCATAGCGAACTTATGGCATAAAATCTAAACTTATCTGTATTCTCCACATTAAGTTTTTCTTCAACAATTCTTCTATGAATTACACCGGTATAATATTCCGCATCTTCAATTGCGAGCATATAATATAAATTACATAATTTAGTAAGATAATCTCCAAAAAATCTTCTGTTTGGTATAAACGTAGAATGATAATTATTATATTTCAGTTCCTCGTTGCTTTCCCATTCAAACAGAGTATTACTTTCTTCTGCCTCACTAATCATCATATTAAAATAATCTTCAATATATGGAAGTGGTGCCTGTAATTCATTATAAATAATCAGCATCTTTATCGGACAATCATCAATTTCCTTTATCATCTCATGAATTACTTTCATTGAAGACAACCCTGCAAACTGGAATTTATCGAGTATAATTAACAGACTTGTTTTTTTAGAAATATAATTAAGACAATTAATTATGGATTTAATAAATTTATTTTCTTCATATTGCACTTCAGATGTGATAATATGTTCGTTACGAGATGCAAGCCCTGTTGACAGATATAAAACAAAAATCTCCTTATGCAGAGAATACACATCACATTCATTTATAAATTCCGATACCGTCATTTCATTAGAGAAAAATTTCTGGTAGTAATATCGTATACCATTAATTAATGGTTCATAAGGTTCTTTTATATCATTCTTAGAATATCTGTGATATAAAAGTCCTTTTTTGTATGATTCTCCAACCACCTTCTCTATATCTTCAAGACTCATATTTAATGTATTAAAATGTTTAACAAACATTATCCGCTCTGTAGCCATATCACTATTTTTTAAAAACGAATAAAATAAATTCTTAATGTAAGTCGTATGATTCAAAATTTTGCCCCCACGCTCTCTTTTTGTGTAATTATTTTTATTTTACTATATTTCTATAATATTATCAACTTAAGTTTAATTGTTTTTTATCTTCTATTTTCTTTTGAATATTTTCTTTTAAATATTTTTTACAATATCTTGTGGTTTTTTATTGACTTGACATCTAAATGTTGTATAATATTTTTATGACTTGTATTTTTACGTAAAATAATAATATTACACTATTGTCAGAAATTTTCAAAAAGGAGAAGGAAATGTATGAAAATCATTAAACGAAGCGGAGCAGAAGTTCAATTTGACATAGTAAAAATTACAGCTGCCGTTAATAAAGCCAATGATGGCGTTATTGACACTGAAAAACTGACTTCTGCCCAAATTGAAAAAATCGCGGAAAATGTAACAGACATTTGTAACACAATGAATCGTTCCCTTAATGTGGAAGAAATTCAGGATTTGGTTGAAAATCAGATAATGAGTCAAAATGCGTTTGCAGTAGCCAGAAATTACATAACATACAGATACAAACGTGCATTAGTGAGAAAATCCAATTCTACTGATGAACAAATTTTAAGTCTTCTTAAATTCGATAATGAAGAGGTTAAACAGGAAAATTCCAACAAAAACCCAATGGTCAACAGTGTTCAGAGGGATTATATGGCAGGTGAAGTAAGTAAAGACATCACTAAAAGATTTTTACTGTCTGAAGATGTATTAGCAGCTCACGAAAAAGGTATTATTCATTTTCATGATGCAGATTATTTTGCACAGCATATGCATAACTGCTGTCTTATCAATTTAGAAGATATGCTTCAAAATGGTACAGTTATCAGCGAAACTACTATAGAAAAACCTCACAGTTTTTCTACAGCATGTAATATTGCTACTCAGAGTATTGCACAAATTGCAAGTTCACAATATGGCGGACAAAGTATTACTCTTTCGCATCTTGTTCCTTTTGTTCAGATAAGCCGTGAAAAATTCCGTAAGGAAGTTCGTACAGAATTTGAAGTTACCGGCATAGATGCAGATGAAGAAACTATTAATAAAGTTGCAGAACTTCGAGTTAAAAAGGAAGTTAAACAAGGGGTTCAGATGATTCAATATCAGGTAATCACTCTTATGACTACAAATGGCCAGGCTCCTTTTATAACTATATTTATGTATCTGGATGAAGTTTCTGAAGGACAGTTAAGAGACGATCTTGCTCTTGTAACTGAAGAAGTTTTACGTCAGCGTATTGCAGGTATAAAAAATGAAAAAGGGGTATGTATCACTCCTGCTTTTCCAAAGTTAATATATGTTCTTGAAGAAGACAATATCAATAAAGACAGCAAATATTGGTATTTAACAGAATTAGCTGCCGAATGTACCGCCAAACGTATGGTTCCCGACTATATTTCCGAGAAGAAAATGTTAGAACTCAAAGTTGATAAAAATGGTAATGGCCACTGTTATCCTTGTATGGGATGCCGCTCTTTCCTTACACCATATGTAGATAAAGATGAAAATCCTAAATATTATGGCAGATTCAATCAGGGTGTTGTAACTCTGAATTTAGTAGATGTTGCCTGTTCTTCCGGCAAAGATTTGGGTAAATTCTGGTCATTAATGGAGGAACGTCTGGAACTTTGCAAAAAGGCGCTTATGTGCAGACATAACCGACTTAAAGGAACTCCTTCTGATGTTGCTCCTATATTATGGCAGTACGGCGCACTTGCCAGACTAAAAAAAGGAGAGGTTATTGATGAATTATTGTTTGGCGGCTATTCTACCATTTCACTTGGCTATGCAGGCTTATATGAATGTACAAGATATATGACCGATAAATCTCATGTTGAACCTGATGGTAAAGAGTTTGCCCTTAAAGTAATGAATTGCCTTAATGATGCTTGTCACAAGTGGGCTGCCGAAACAAACATTGACTTTAGTCTCTATGGTACTCCGTTAGAATCAACTACATACAAATTTGCAAAATGTCTTCAAAAACGTTTTGGTAAAATTCCGGGAGTAACTGACAGAAACTACATTACAAACAGTTATCATGTACATGTAACAGAGCCAATCGATGCATTTACAAAATTAAAATTCGAATCAGAATTTCAGGAATTATCTCCCGGTGGAGCCATAAGTTATGTTGAAGTACCTAATCTCCAGAATAATCTTGATGCAGTAATCGAAGTCATGAAATATATTTATGACAATATCATGTATGCGGAATTAAATACAAAAAGTGATTATTGTCAGGTGTGCGATTACAATGGTGAAATCAAGATTGTAACTGATGACGACGGAAAACTTGTCTGGGAATGTCCCAGCTGCGGAAACCGTAATCAGGACAAAATGAATGTTGCAAGAAGAACATGTGGTTATATTGGTACACAGTTCTGGAATCAGGGCAGAACACAGGAAATCAAAGACAGAGTATTACATCTGTAACTAAATAACAATATTTCAATCTGTAACCCCCAAACGCACAGTCAGCATTGTGGCACCTTCTTTACGGAAGATGCCACAATGTTTATATTCATCAAAATTGCACAAAAGAATGAATCTTGCATTGCGAAGATATTTAGGTTTTCTTAGCACAGCAAGATGAATCTCCCCCACAATTTGATGAATAATATCGTAATTATATATATTTGACCTCAATATCATCTAATTCATGTTTTGCAGTCCCCATAGACATAAAAATGTATGCAAGCATCCATTTTATGTCCATTTGTCCCTTGTCTCATCTAATTAAATAATTCAGATAATCTGTTTGCTATGTCATTTTTTCTCTTGATACTGTTCTTATTACTTAATGACACCATAACATTATCTATTCGTTTTATCACAATCTCTCTTACAAATGGTTTTATTATGTAGTCACTTACACCCAGAGAGATTAATTCCATCTGTGATTTAGGACTGTCATCAGACGTTATAACAATAACAGGCGTATTCACATATTTTTCATTCTGTTTGAGTATTTTCAAAAATTCTTTACCATCCATATATGGCATAATCAAATCAAGAATAATTATGTCTATGTGTTCAATCTCCTTAAGCTTTTTCAATGCATCATTGCCATTCTCTGCTTCAACAATACTATATTTATCATTAAACATCTCCGCTAACATTAAACGATTTAGCCTGTAATCATCAATAATAAGCATTACATCCTTATCTTTTTTCTCATTGTTAATCTCATTACGATACATATTAAGAACACTATCTATTTCTTTCTGTGTCGTAATATCATTAAGCGTTCCAAACAGCAGATGTTTCATACCTATTTTCTGGATATACTGTAGTCTTAATTTAATCCATACACTTTTGCCGTTGTCTTTATATCTTAGATATTCTGCTTCTGTTACTTTCTTTGTATTAACAGCATTTTCAAAAGCGGCTATAATATCTTCTTTATAATTGTCATCCGCGACAGATATGGCATTCTCTTTCTTAATTGCCGTATCAGAATTACCGAATAAATCATAAAATCCTTCATTTACTCTTAATAATTCAATATTTTTTTCTGCATATTCATAAATAACTATTGCCTGAAGATTATTTCCAAAAATCATCTCCATCTGAGGATTATTTTCAAATAGTGAATCTATGTTCAACTTCTCTTTAACTTCTATTTCCTTACCTATTACTTCTTTATTCATATCTACTAATTTAACATATTCATCTAAAGGCATAGGTGAGGCAAAATAGAATCCCTGAACGTAATCACAGCCTATACTCTTTAGAAATCTTGACTGTTCAAAAGTTTCCACTCCTTCTACCACTACAGGGAGGTTAATCCATTTTGCCATTCTGATAACTGAGGCTAAAATATTATCTCCTCTTCCCGGTATATCCGTATCTGACAAAAATCTCATATCAACTTTTAAAATATCAACTGAAATATCCTTCAGTGTATTAAGGGATGAATAACCACTTCCAAAATCATCCATCATTATTATAAAACCATATAACTGTAATTTTGAAATAATATCTTTGATTGCCACGGGATTCTCCACATACGCACTTTCTGTAAGTTCTAAGTTAAGCAATGACGTAGAAATGTTATACTTATCTGTCAATCCCTTAATAATATCCACAATTTTAGGATTATACATATTGACTCTTGATACATTTACTGATATCGGATAAGGTGTTCTGCCTTCATCTATCCATTTTCTAAGGTATTGACATGCTCTTTCCCATACAAAATAATCCAGTTTTGATATAAAGCCATTTTTTTCAAATACAGGTATAAATTCACCCGGCATAATCATTCCTTTAATCGGATGGAACCATCTCACCAATGCCTCTGCTCCATATGGTTTATTGGTTTGCAGACTGTATTTAGGCTGAAAATAGATATCAAACTGTCCTGATTCTATGGCATCTTTCATGTCATTAATAATCTCTTGTTCACGTATAAATGCACTGCTCATCTTATCGTTATAAAATGTGTAGAACTTCACATAATTACCTCTGCTGTAATTAGATGCCAGTGTAGCCCTGTTAAATATGGTATCAATTGGAAGATTATTATCTTCAACAACATACAAACCCAAATCAGGAACAATATCATATTCAAGATTATATGATGAAAGCATATTTCTTATATCTGCAATTCTTATTAAAATATTTGTTTCATCATAAATATAGCATATTCCAAAAATATCAGATTCAATTCTTCCGAATGTGGCATACGGCATAACAGAGTAGGTTTCTAAAAGCTTCTTACTTATATATATTAATAATTTATCGCCTTCATCATTACCAAAGAAAGAGTTAACAAGCTGGAATCTGTCAACATCAAACCGTATGAATACAAACCTCTTATCATTATTACTTCTTAGCATTTCCCTGGTTGAATCATAGAACTTTTTCCGATTATAAAGACCTGTCAGTGTATCATATTCAGCCATATATTTTAGTTCATTAAATGCAGATAACTGACTTCTGTATATGGCATTTTTAAGTCTTGCTTTTACAACATCAGAATCATAAGGTATTCTCACAAAATCCCATGCGCCAAGTCCCAATGCCTTTTTCTCATTCTCTACACCATCAAGTCCTGTGGTCACAATTACCGGAATATTCTTCCAGTCCTGTGCTTCATTAATAATCTTCAGAAACTGAAATCCATCCATAACCGGCATACATAAATCAAGAAGCACTGCTGAAACCTCTCTGCAATGAGTTTTAATATATTCAATTCCTTCTTTACCATTTGCAAATTCTAATATCTCATAAGAATCCGATAAAAATGCTGATAAAATTTTTCTGTTAATTGGTTCATCATCAATTACCAAAACAACTTTTTTGCTTTCCACTATATATTTTCTCCTTTGAAAATTATAATTGTGTCTTATCCTCAAACCTAACATATTATACAATTTTATCATAAATTATTAACTACATCAAGTAAATTTGTTGTGAAAAATATACAAAAAAGCGTTAAATTTTTATTAGTTTCCAGAACTATCTGTCAATTACTAATTACCACATTCAATACTTATCTTATTAAACTTATCAAGAATATCATCAATATCTGTTTTTCTCTTTTCTTCACCCCTTACATCTAATACTACATTTCCCTTATGCATCATTACTAACCTGTCACCATATTCAACTGCAACTCTAAGATTATGTGTAACCATCATAGTGGTAATCTTAAGATTATCGCCTTCCACATAGCCCTCTTCTTTAAGACCTTCGATAAATCCCTTACGGCAATTATCAAGAGAACCATGCTCAGCAAACTGCCCTATACCGATTGTCACTTTAGATGAATCTTTCTTATCACCGCAGCCTGTAAATTCACTAACTGCCAATACTCCTGTTAAAACCAATATAACTAATTTCTTCTTTTTCATATTATCCTCTTTTCCTGTGATTTTTCTCGCAATTTAGTGTTACATAACAAAGCAGCCAAATTCTGACGGAATTTTTAATTTCTATAAAAACATAATTTTTCGAAAAGAACAAAAGTGTGTCTTCGTTACACTTTCGTGCCTCATTATCCTACTAAGACACAGCTTTTGTTCCGCGCCGAACTGCTTTTGTGAATGCGCATCCACTTTTTGTTTTATAGGAAATTCGAGGAATTTCCTATAAAACAAAAAAGTCCCAAGCACTATTACTAATGCTTGAGACGAAATTTCCGCGGTACCACTCAAATTGATTTAAAAAATCTACTTTATCATATACAATCATATATGCCATTCAATAACGGTAATGGTTTCCGTCAACTCATACTTAAAATTCCGAACTGCCCTCAAAAGTCCATTCAACTAAAGATTCAATGCTGCATTTCCACCATCAACAGCTCTCTGAAATTAAACACTAAAGCCTACTACTCTTTCTCAAAGGTTTGAAATATTTTTATGAACCGATTTTAATACCTATTTTTTATTTTGTCAATAGACTTTTTCGACATTCCTGCTTTTTCCTTTTCTTGCACTTATGTTTCTAGAACTTAATACTATGTTCACTTTTTATGATATATTGGTTTCCTTTCTAGCAGATGTCTCTTCACTTTCTGCTTCTGCAATTCTGTTAATTTTTAAAATAATTGTCTTTGCAGTTGTCAATCCCTTCCCATCTTCAGCAGTATATGTTATATCTACAGACTGTGCCGGGATATCTCCGTTTACTATAATCTTATCAAAAGAACTGTATGATGCATTATTTATTTCATGTTTTGTTGAACTTCCTGCAACAGTATCATAATAACAACTGCTCACTTTTTCCTTCACCATCTGAATAATTTCATTGTAATTATCAGTTACAGACAAATCCGTATTATACTCATATGTTATCTGTTTTTTACTGCCATCAGACCATAATATTTTCTCAAAATACACTTCCGGAGCATTTCTTACATACAATACCGATTCCGTTGATACTATTGTTCCATTTGTATCTTTAAAAGAATATAAAACCTTATATGTGCCACTTGCTGCAAATGCACTTCCTTCAGACACCTGTTTACCATTTGCATTTGTAATAGTCATGCTAATCCTTGAGGCTGCATCATTACCATCTGAATCTGATGCCGACACACCTTCTAAAAGATTAACAGCTGAACCTGAATTTACTGTAAATGTACTCTTAGATGCATTAATTTTAACATCATACACAGTCTTTGGAACAATCATTATATTCATATCTACTAATTCACTTATTCCATTAATTCTGCCTTTGCTGGAATATTGCCACATATAGTAATTAAAAGTCATATCCGGTAATAAATCACCATAGTGAAAAATATTAGATGCATAATTTGCTGAACTATATTCTTTAAAATACCATGCAACCCAGGTCTTATACTTAGATGTTATTGAAGTTGTGTTAATTCTGTTCACATAATCATCTTTGCACATATATACCATTGAATCATATCCATATCTCTCAACTGTATCACAAAATGTTGTAAGAATATTAGTAAGACCTGTTTTACTAAGACCGCTGTATGTTCTGTAACTGGCATCAGTCTCCCAGTCAATTACCACAGGCAGTGTAATATCGTAATTCTTAATATATTCAAGAGTAAGCGAAGCTTCCTCTAATGCTTCCTGTTCTGTCACAGCCTGCGAGAAGAAGTACACACCTACCTTAATTCCATTTGCTATTGCACCACGGACATTTTCATCAAATCTGGCATCCTTGCAAAGTTTACCTGTTTCATAACCTCTGTTCCCTACTCTGATAAATGCATATTCAACACCTGAAGCCTTCACCTGTGCCCAATCAATTTTTCCCTGATGATAAGAAATATCTATTCCATAAGAAAACTGACTCTTCGCATAGTTAGTTGATGAAACAGTTTTAATATCCGCTGAATTAATTGACGTGAATTTGTTGCTTGTCATTTCACTGTCATCTGCAATTGGTGTCGTACTTACTGACAGTTTCGATACATCAACAGTCTCTTTCTCTGCATTTTCTTTCGCCTCAGCCGTTGTTTGTTCCGTAACTTCCTGTTGACTTTCACTTTGATTTGAACTTGTTTCTTTCGCAATGCTTTTTGCTTTCTCCGTTGTCTCATAAGTTGATTCAACTTCAATAGTTGTAGTTTCATTAGCTGATACTGATACCTTAGATACATTAGTAATCCTGCATACAATTATAATAGCAATAAAAACGACCAGCCATGCTGATACTGCTCCTATCAATGCGCGTTTATTCTCATATTCTCTATACCACTCACATAATCTTCTGTATTTTTTCACGAACAATGCAAGAATTTTGTGAATGAAATTCATGATTTTTTCTTTCATTTCTAATAGTTTATACATTACCATTTTCTCCCTAAACTCGTAAAATCAATATGTGTAATATCATCTGAATTAATCCGTGACTTTAATTTTCTGATAACAGCAATTTCTTTTAGTATAAACTTTTTAACACCATTTTTCAACCTCTAACAGTGTCGGCAGAAAATTCTCTTTGATTTTCTAAAATCTAATATTTTTTCTCTATTAACAAACCCATCAAAAGTTTCATAATATTGGTATTTAATATATTTTTCAATTTCAGGCATTCTATCATACAATCCGCATATATCATAATAGCCTGCCACAACAGTAAATTTATTGTAATCAAACTGATACAACTGTAATCCCGCATAATATTCAGCATATTTACAAATCAAATTTTCATTTAGTTCATAAGAAAAACGAATATAATCATCTACAAAGCAATCTGCCACAAGTATTTTGTTAATATTAAATAATTTTTTACAATCCATAATTGCTCCTGACAAATCCATTTCTATATCTTATGCATATTTTTCTAATATGTTTCTTTTAACCATTAAAGACTCTGCTTTAAAAAGTTCAAAATTACTCTTTTATCTCTTCGATTATTCTGTAGTATTCCCGTAAATTTTTTGATTTCTTAATCCTTTTAATAAGTTTTTCGCTATTTTCAAAATTTTCTGCAAGGAACATCCATAATTCTTTCATTTTAAATAATACAGGAAGTTCACCTGACATATAACCTTTATATTCTTCATACAGTCTGTCATGAAACTGAAATATTTTTCCTATATTCTTTGAATTATTTTCCTTAATCATTTCAGGAATGCATGGATTTTTAAGTATTCCTCTGCCAAGCATTATCTTTTCAATTTTTCCGAGACTTCCACATATTTTTTCACAATCTTCTACGCTGAATATATCTCCATTATAACATAAACTTAAATCAGAGTTTTCTATTGCATATCTATATGCATCTGATTTTACCTTGTTCTTATACAAATCTTCTCTTGTTCTTGGGTGAATTATTAATTCATAAAAAGGATACCTGTTATATACTTTTAACAATTCCTGCCATTCCTCTGCTTCAAAATATCCAATTCTCGTTTTAGCAGAAATCTTAACACTGCATTTATCAAAAATATTCTCAAAAAATTTATCCATATCCTCAGGTTTCTTAAGAAATCCCGAACCTTTACCCTTTGTGACTACAGTTCCTGACGGGCAGCCAAGATTAATATTAATTTCGTCATATCCAAACTGCTCTAACTCTTTTGAAGCTTTAATAAAGTCATCTGCATTATTAGATAACAGTTGCGGAACTAAATTAATTCCACTGTTATTCTCCGGTAAAATATCCCTGAATTCTTTCATCTTCATTATTCCATTTGGACTCGTAGATATAAATGGTGAAAAATACTTATCTATACCATGAAATATTTCATTATAAGCATTTCTGAATAAGTAACCTGCCACTCCTTCCATAGGAGCAAAATATATCTTAATATTGTTCATTAAATTATATCTCCATAATTATTTTAAAACACTCTAAATAAAATATTACTTTTTATAATTAAAGTCAACAGTTAATAATACCATAATCCGTGAAACTCATATGTAAAATATTTGCTGAAAGACGCATGCTTCAAGGGATTAAGTGGTTTTCCGTTCTTTGTTTCAAAATCACCCAATGGGTGAATAAAATTTATTGATTTTTCCAAGCAATCAATGCCGATATTTGGTAAAATAAAGTTATCAAATATAGAGGTGATTGTCATGAAAAAATTAGTTGTAGAATTCTCCGAAGAACGCCTGATTACACCGAGTGGTCTTTCAATTGTTGGCTCTATGTTAGGCAAAAGTGATTTCGCAAAAAAATGTAACCTTATGTCTGTTTCGGAAAAAAGGTCTCAGCCACAGATTAAAAATGGAGATATTCTATTGACGTATATTGGTCTTCTCTGCCAGGGCAAAACAGAATATGAGGCTGTCCATGAAATGATGGATGACCCTGAATACTATAAAATGG
>CAZQRO010000037.1:11012-19449 GCA_964595785.1 uncultured Eubacterium sp. | reverse complement strand
TTGATATTGATGCCAATGGTATTGTAAATGTATCTGCTAAGGATTTAGGAACAGGCAAGGAACAGCATATTACAATTACAGCGGGTTCAAATATGTCAGATTCTGATATCGATAAGGCAATTAAAGAAGCAGCTGAATTCGAAGCACAGGATAAGAAACATAAAGAAGCAATTGATACAAGAAATGAAGCAGATTCAATGGTATTCCAGACACAGAAGGCACTTGATGAAGCGGGTGATAAGATTGATTCAAATGAAAAGGCATCAGTTGAAGCAGATTTAAATGCACTTAAGGAATTAATTGAAAAATCTAATCCTGAAAATATGTCAGATGCAGAAGTGGCAGATATTAAGGCAGCACAGGAAAAATTAATGACAGGTGCACAGAGTTTATTTGCTAAAATGTATGAGCAGACACAGGGTGCAGCAGGCGGTGCAGGTCCGGATATGAGTGGAGCCGCAGGTCAGGCAGATACAGGTTCAAACGACGATGTGGTTGATGGAGATTACAAAGAAGTTTAACAGTAACATTTAATTAGTTAAGTCTGGTCAGGGTATTGATAAAATATCTGACCAGGCTTTCGCTTGTAAAAAGGAAATTCAATTTATAGAGTCAGGGGACATTATTATGGCAGATAAAAGAGATTACTATGAAGTGCTAGGCGTTGATAAAAACGCTGATGATGCAGCGATTAAAAAGGCATACAGAGTACTTGCCAAGAAGTATCATCCGGATACTAATCCGGGAGATAAAGAAGCAGAAGCTAAATTTAAAGAGGCAAGTGAGGCATATGCTGTGCTTAGTGACTCCGAGAAGAGACAAAAGTATGATCAGTTTGGTCATGCGGCATTTGATGGTTCAGGTGGTGCAGGAACAGGAGGATTTGACTTTAATTTCGATGATATGGGCGATATTTTTGGCGATATTTTTGGTGGAATGTTTGGCGGTGGCAGAAGCCAGCGCAGCAGTAATGGTCCACAGAAAGGCGCCAATATCAGAACCAGTATAAGAGTTACTTTTGAAGAAGCAGCATTTGGCTGTGAGAAAGAGATAGAACTTACATTAAAAGATG
This sequence comes from uncultured Eubacterium sp., assembly GCA_964595785.1. Lineage (GTDB taxonomy): Bacteria > Bacillota > Clostridia > Lachnospirales > Lachnospiraceae > Bovifimicola. Next base: position 18,377 of record CAZQRO010000037.1, on the reverse strand, counting down.
AGTGTACATTATGTCATGGAACAGGTGCCAAAGCAGGAACAACTCCTGTTACATGTACAAAGTGTGGTGGCAAAGGGCAGATTGTTTATACACAACAGTCTTTATTCGGCATGGTTAGAAATGTCCAGCCTTGTCCTGAATGTAAAGGAAAAGGTAAGATTGTCAAAGAAAAATGTCCTGACTGTTATGGAACAGGATATAAGAGCAGCCGTAAGAAGATAAAGGTATCAGTTCCGGCAGGAATAGATAACGGTCAGCGTATCAGAATCAGAGAAAAAGGTGAACCGGGTGTAAATGGTGGAGAAAGAGGCGACTTATTAGTTGAAGTTGTAGTTTCGCGCCATTCTGTATTTGAACGTCAGGATTATACTATTTATTCTGAATCCCCTATTACTTTTGCTCAGGCAGCGATTGGCGGAGATATCAGAATTAAGACAATTGATGGAGATGTGTTATTCAACATTAAACCGGGAACACAGACTAATACCAAAGTCAGATTGAGGGGCAAAGGTATACCGACACTTAGAAATAAGCAGGTTCGTGGTGACCATATTGTAACACTTGTAGTTCAGGTTCCGGAGAGAATGACTTCAGAACAGAAAGAAGCGTTAAAAGCATTTGATGAAGCTATGGGCGGAAGTCTTAATGCAGGCAGGGAAAATAAAGAAGAAAAAGGTAAAGATGAGAAGAAGAAAAAGGGAATCTTTGATAAGATAAAAGATTCACTTTAAATAAGATATTGTAAAAAAGTGTGGCATTGAATACTAAATAGTCAAGCCATTACAAATCAGATAATAAATTGGTTTGTAATGGCTTTTATATTGTGATAAAATGTAATTGTTCAGAGCCAAGCAGACTTGAATGAATATATATGGAAATAATTCGCATTGAAAAATTCATTTCCATGTATATACGGAAATACTCTGCATTTAGGAATTATGTAGGAAAGGGACTGTTAAGTCTAAGATAGAAAAATAACACATATATAGAATGTCTTAGATATATATTGTAACAGTTAGTGCGATAAGATAATGGTTGTTGATATGAGTAAATTCGGTGTGACCGATGTAGATATGAATAAGGTTCACATGAAACCTATTGATGAAGTGAATGGATATCAGATTAGACCGGGATTATATGAGATGAATGGGGCGACAGCAATCCCCGGAGGAGTGAATTTTACCGTACATTCAAGCGGGGCAACATTTTGTGAATTATTACTTTTTCGCAGGAAAGAGGATAAACCTTATATGATTATCAAATTTCCTGAGAAATATAAAATAGGAAATGTATATTCAATGATAGTATTTAAATTAGATATTGAAGAGTTTGAATATGCATACAGACTTGATGGTCCTTTTGCACCTGAAAAAGGACTTATTTTTGATAAGAAAAAATATCTTTTAGACCCATATGCCAAAGCAGTAACAGGGCAGAGTGTATGGGGAAACACAGTTGGTGGTAACTGTTATAAAGCAAGAGTAGTAAAGAATGATTTTGATTGGGGAGATTTTGCAGATCAATTATTGCCAATGGAGGATTTAATAATATATGAATTACATGTCAGGGGATTTACAAAAGACAGTTCTTCAGGAATTGAAGCGAAAGAGAGAGGCACATTTGAGGGATTACGAAATAAGATACCATATCTTAAGGAATTAGGCGTAAATGCAGTAGAACTTATGCCAATATTTGAATTTGATGAAACCAGAGACAGACGAGTAGTAGATGGACAGACTTTATTAGATTACTGGGGATATAATCCTGTCAGTTTTTTTGCACCTAACACCAGTTATTCGTCAAAAGTAGAATATAACAGGGAAGGAAATGAATTAAAGCAGTTAATTAAGGAATTAAATGAAAATGGAATAGAAGTATTTCTAGATGTGGTTTTTAATCATACGGCAGAGGGAAATGAGAAGGGACCATATATTTCTTTTAAAGGGTTTGATAATAATATTTATTATCTGCTTACTCCTGATGGATATTATTATAATTTCAGCGGATGTGGAAACACACTTAATTGTAACCATCCGATTGTTCAGCAAATGATAATTGAATGCTTAAGATACTGGGTTATTAATTACAGGGTGGATGGTTTCAGATTTGATCTTGCAACTATTTTAGGCAGAAATGAAGATGGTTCACCTATGAGTAAACCACCACTTTTACAAAGCCTTGCATTTGATCCGATATTGGCACGTGTTAAACTTATTGCGGAAGCATGGGATGCAGGCGGACTATATCAGGTAGGAAGTTTTCCATCATGGAACAGATGGTCTGAATGGAATGGAAGATATAGGGATGAAATAAGAGGATTTTTAAAAGGCGACAGTGGACTGGCATATATGGCATCTAACAGAATAACAGGTTCTACAGATTTATATGATGAGAATTTCAGAGGAAGTAACGCTTCGGTTAATTTCCTTACATGTCATGATGGATTTACAATGTATGACTTGTATGCATATAATTCAAAACACAATGAAGCTAACGGCTGGGGCAACTGTGATGGAACAAATGATAACTTAAGCTGGAATTGTGGAGCTGAAGGAGAAACAGATAATTCTGAAGTAAACAGGCTTCGTAAAAGAATGGTTAGAAATGCCTGTACAGTATTAATGATGAGCCGAGGAATACCAATGTTTTTTGCAGGAGATGAATTTTGCAATACATCATTTGGCAATAATAATTCTTACTGTCAGGATAATATAATTTCATGGCTTGATTGGAATTTACTTGAAAAGAATAAAGATATGTTCAATTTCTTTAAAAGAGTTATTACATTTAGAAAACATAATAATGTAATCAGACGAAGCCGGCAATTCTGTTCGCTGGGATTCCCGCCTGTAAGCACTCATGGAATAAAAGCCTTCGAGAATAATTATGATGTCAATACTAAGTATATTGGAGTTATGTTTGCAGGTAAAAACGAGAAGAGAAAATCAGAAGATGAAATTATATATATGGGAATAAATACATATTGGGAAGCTATAGATATCGAATTACCAAATCTTGCCGGAGTATATAAGTGGAAGATGATTATAAATACTATGGACCAAAACGGATATGTGGAAGACAGAAACATTTTTTTGGACGATAATACATATAAGATGCCAGAGAGAACAGTTATTGTATTAAAGGCAGAAAAGCATAAATTGTAATAGGCTCAGAACAGATATATATAAAGGTGGAATGGAGAAATAGTATGCAGTGGAAAAAATTCATATTAGAGACAAAGGCTGATGCAGTAGATTTAGTCAGCGGAGCATTGATAGAAGCAGGAATTGACAGTTTCGAGATTGAAGATAAAAGGCAGATTACCGAAGCTGAGAAAGAAGCAATGTATATAGATATTCTTCCGGATTTACATGATGATGGCATAGCCAGAATTATTTTTTACATGGATATGGATATAGATGCAGAAAAAGAGAAAACACTTCTTGATAAAATAAGCGAAGAACTAAAAGAATTAAGAACATTTGCGGAAGTGGGAACATGTAAAATAACTGAATCCACAACAGAGGATAAGGACTGGATTAATAAATGGAAAGAATTCTTTAAACCATTTGCCATTGATGATATCTTAGTTAAGCCTACATGGGAAAAGGTTGAGAATACCGATGAATATAAAATGGTTGTGGAAATAGACCCGGGAACTGCATTTGGAACAGGGCTTCACGAAACAACGCAGTTATGCATAAGGCAGCTTAGAAAATACATTAATAACGATACTAATCTGTTAGACGTGGGCTGTGGAAGTGGTATTTTGTCTATTATAGGAAGAAAATTAGGAGCAGGAAATGCGTTTGGAATTGATATAGATGAAGCGGCGGTAGAAGCATCTGCTGAAAATGCAAAAGTAAATGGCATTAATGATAATATTGACTTTATTCAGGGAAATATTATAGATGATAAAGGGGTTCAGGATAAAACGGGATATGAGTGCTATGATATTGTAGTGGCAAATATTTTAGCGGATATTATTATTCCGCTTTCTAAGGTAATTGCCCCACATATGAAATTGGGTGGATTATTTATAACTTCAGGTATTATTTTTAATAAAGAAACAGATGTGGTAAGAGCCATTGAAGAAAATGATATGTTGGAAGTTAAAGAGATAACAAGACAGAAAGACTGGGTAAATGTAACAGCAGTCCGTGTGAAATAAATGAAGATTTGACGAAAGGTATGAATAGTATATGCATCATTTTTTTATAACAGAGGAACAGGTCAATAAGGAAACAGGTGAAATTGTAATTACAGGCAGTGATGTTAATCATATTAAAAATGTTCTAAGAATGAAGGCAGGAGAAGAATTACTTATAAGTGACGGAACCGGACATGATTATTTATGTGAGATTAAGGACAATCCTAATGCAAATATTGTAGCAGTTAAAATAACTGATTATGAGTATGAAGGTTCTGAACTTCCGTCGAGAATCTATCTTTTTCAGGGGCTGCCGAAAAATGACAAGATGGAATTAATTATTCAAAAAGCAGTAGAATTAGGAGTATATGAAATTATTCCCGTAGCCACAAAGAGAGCGGTGGTTAAGTTAGATGAAAAGAAGGAAACAGCCAAAATTAAACGTTGGAATGGGATTTCAGAAAGTGCTGCAAAGCAGTCGAGACGAAGTATTATTCCACAGATAAATAAGGTTATGAGTTTTAAAGAAGCAATAAATTATGCAAAAACACTTGACATTAATTTAATTCCGTATGAAAATTACAAGGATATGTCTGAAACTAAGGAAGTTATCAGCCGTGTGGAAAAAGGAAAAAGCATCGGAATATTTATTGGACCTGAAGGCGGTTTTGATGAAACAGAAGTAGATATGGCTGTGGAAGCCGGAGTGAGCAGAATTTCCCTTGGAAAGAGAATACTTAGAACAGAGACAGCAGGACTTATGATTATTTCAGTTCTGATGTTTAAATTAGAAGAATAAATGTAATGAAAAATGGAGGCAGTGTGATGGAAGCATATTTGGATAATTCAGCGACCACAAGAGTATTTGAAGAAGTTAAAGATATAATGGTAGAAGTTATGTTAGAGGATTACGGGAATCCGTCCTCGATGCATCTGCGCGGTGTGGAAGCTGAAAAATATGTTAAGCAGGCACGGGAAAAAATAGCTAAAACTCTGAAAGTTGACGAGAAAGAAATTGTGTTTACTTCAGGGGGAACAGAATCTAATAATCTGGCAATTATCGGAACTGCTATGGCAAACAGACGTGCAGGAAATCACATTATTACAACTAAAGTTGAACATGCTTCAGTGCATAACACAATGAAATTTCTTGAAGAACAGGAATTTAGAGTGACATATCTGAATGTAAATGAGTATGGCATGATTGATATAAAGGAATTAGAAGAGGCGATTTGTGATGAAACAATTCTAGTATCTGTAATGTATGTTAATAATGAGATAGGTTCAGTGATGCCTGTTAATGAAATTGCAGAAGTTATCAGAATGAAGAAACCTGATATTATTTTTCATGTTGATGCCATACAGGCGTATGGTAAATATAATATTTTTCCGAGAAGAATGCATATAGATATGCTTTCGGTAAGCGGTCATAAGATACACGGACCAAAGGGGTCAGGTTTTTTGTATGTGAAAGACAAGATGAAAATTAAGCCGATTATATTCGGAGGCGGACAGCAGAAAGGAATGCGTTCAGGGACAGAAAATGTTCCGGGTATAGCAGGACTTGGAATTGCTGCGGAAAAAGTATACGAAGGACTTGACGAAAATGTTAACAGAATGTATGATTTGAAAGATTATATGATAGATGAGCTGTCTAAAATAGACGGTGTCAGGATAAACAGTACTAAGGGAAGAGAATCGGCACCGCAGATTGTAAATGCAAGTTTTGTGGGAGTGAGAAGTGAAGTGCTGCTTCATTCTCTTGAAGATAAGAGTATATTTGTATCAGCAGGTTCAGCATGCAGTACTAATAAACATACGGTAAGTGCTACATTAAAGGGTATAGGACTTAAAGATGAAGAGATTGAATCCGCAATACGTTTCAGCTTTTGTATATTTACAACTAAAGAAGAAATTGATTATACAATTAATGAAATCAAGGAATTATTACCAAAATTAAGGTTATTTAAACGAAAATAGATACGGAGGAAAGAGATGTTTAAAGCATTTTTATTAAAATACGCTGAAATTGGCGTTAAAGGAAAGAACAGATATATTTTTGAGGATGCACTTGTTAAACAGGTAAGAATTGCTCTTGAAAAGACAGATGGAGAGTTTGAGATTGTCAAGGTATCGGGAAGAATATATGTAATAGCTGAAGGTGATTACGATTATGACGAAACCGTTTTGGCGCTTACAAAAGTATTTGGCATAGTTGGAATTTGTCCGCTTGTGCAGATTGAGGATAATGGTTTTGATGATTTGTGCGAACAGGTTATTGAATATTTAGGTAAAATGTATTCAGACAAAGAATATACATTTAAGGTTAATGCCAGAAGAGCAAGGAAGAATTACCCACTGTCTTCGCCGGAGATTAATATGGATTTAGGTGAAAGGATTCTTGATGTATTTCCGAATGTAAAGGTAGATGTACACAATCCTGATATTATGGTAAATGTGGAAATCAGAGAAAAGATTAATATTTATACGGAGACTATTAAGGGAGCAGGTGGAATGCCGATAGGAACTGCAGGCAAGGCAATGCTTCTGCTGTCAGGTGGAATAGACAGTCCCGTTGCAGGATATATGATTGCAAAACGTGGTGTGACTTTAGAAGCAACATATTTTCATGCGCCGCCATACACAAGTGAAAGAGCAAAACAAAAAGTTGTGGATTTGGCAAAACAGGTGGCTAAATATTCGGGACCAATCAAGCTAAATGTAGTTAATTTCACAGACCCGCAGTTATATATATATGAAACATGTCCACATGAAGAACTTACCATAATAATGCGAAGATATATGATGAGAATAGCAGAGCATTTTGCTAAAGAGTCAGGCTGTCTCGGACTTATTACGGGAGAGAGTATCGGTCAGGTGGCAAGCCAGACGATGCAGTCTCTTAATGCCACGAATGAAGTATGTGAACTTCCTGTATACAGACCTGTAATAGCCTTTGATAAGCAGGATATAATAGATATATCCTGTAAAATTGACACATATGAGACTTCAATTCTGCCGTTTGAGGATTGTTGTACAATATTTGTTGCAAAGCACCCGGTAACAAAACCAAATCTTAATATTATCAGAAAATCAGAGGGTAAATTAGGAGAAAAGATGGAAGAACTTGTACAGAAGTCGATAGATACCGTAGAAGTGATAATGTGTGAATAAAGTAATAGTTATGGCTTAAAGTGGCATTTATTACCAGTTCA
>CAZQRO010000037.1:0-10912 GCA_964595785.1 uncultured Eubacterium sp. | reverse complement strand
GCCAATAAACTCGACTGCGTAAAAAGCACTGCGTCTCGTTTAGGCAGAACGCCAACAAATGAAAATCAACATTTATTACCAGTTCAGCCAATAAACTCGACTGCGTAAAAAGCACTGCGTCTCGTTTAGGCAGAACGCCAAATAAAAATCACATTCTGCTCACTAACACAAGCAAGCTTGCAAGTGAGCAGAACGCAATTTTTGCTTGGCTGAACTGGTAATAAAAAAACTGCTACACAATGTGTAACAGTTTCATATGTACCGGATTATTCAACGATATATGGTTTTAAGATAGTCAAAATGTTGTCAATATTATCTTCAGCATGAATATTTAAGTCAATGTTCTTAGAAAGGTCTAAACTAAAAATACCCATGATAGATTTTGCATCGATAACATATCTGCCTGATACTAAATCGAAATCGGATTCGAATTTTGTGATATCATTAACGAATGCCTTAACCTTGTCGATTGAATTTAAACATATTTTAACTGTTTTCATATAAATACCTCCTATCACAATATAGTAATCTTTTTGAACTAGTGATATAAGCAATTAATATTTTAATCGCTAACAACTACATACTACATTTTATGCGGTAAAAAGTCAACTAGAAAATAATTATTGAATGAAATATAACAGGAAATGAGGATAAAAAATTGAAAAAAAAAGTCGCATTGCATAACTTAGGATGTAAGGTGAATGCATATGAAACAGAAGCCATGGGGGAAAAACTTGCTGCTAATGGATATGAAATAGTTCCTTTTGAAGAGGGAGCCGATATATATATAATAAATACATGTACGGTTACTAATATTGCAGACAGAAAATCAAGACAGATGCTTCACAAAGCAAAGAAAATGAATAAAGATGCAATTGTTGTGGCTGTGGGCTGTTATGCTCAGGCATCAGCAGAAGAATTAGAGAAAGATGATGCCATAGACATTATTGTTGGAAATGATATGAAAAAAGATATTGTAAATATAATTAATAATTGCATTAACAAGTCAATTGTAGATATAAATGATACAAAAGTAAAAAGAGAATTTGAAGAGCTTAACATAGAAAGTATGGAGGAACATACAAGGGCATATATTAAGATACAGGATGGATGTAACCAGTTTTGCACATACTGTATTATTCCTTATGCAAGAGGAAGAGTCAGAAGCAGAAAAATGGAAAATATTATTAGTGAAGCAGCAAGATTAGCTGATAAGGGATATAAAGAAATTGTTCTCACAGGAATCCATTTAAGCTCTTATGGAGTAGATTTTAAAGAAGAAGGCATTTCATTAATTGATGTTATAAAAGCTATTGGCAGAAACGGGAAAATAGAGAGAATCAGACTCGGTTCATTAGAGCCAAGAATTATTACGGAAGAATTTATGAGTGAACTATCGAAGATTAAAGCATTTTGTCCGCATTTTCATTTGTCACTTCAAAGCGGATGCAATGAAACGTTAAAGAGAATGAATAGAAGATATTCTTCAGGGGAATACTTAGAAGGGTGTAATTTAATAAGAAAGTATTATCCGAAAGCAGCAATAACAACTGACGTTATAGTTGGATTCCCGGGTGAAACGGAAGAAGAATTCGCAGAATGCAAAGAGTTTCTTGAAAGAGTTAATTTTGCACAGATGCACATTTTTAAATATTCGAGACGTGAAGGCACAAAGGCAGCAGTTATGCCGGAGCAGGTCAGGGATGAGATAAAGGCAGCAAGAAGTGATAAACTTCTTGAATTAAATGAGAGACTTCACAGAAAATATTTAGAAAGCCTTATTGGAAATACAGTGGATGTATTATTTGAAGAAAAAATAAAAATAAATGGCATGGAATATTTCGTGGGACATACCATGGAATATGTAAAAACAGGAGTGATTGCAGACAAGAACCTTGAAAATAAAATAGCAGCGGTAAAACTTAAAGAATTATTAAATAATGAAATAGTACTTGCTATGTTTTGATTTTTATATTAGAATAAGAAAAGATATTTTTGAGCGTGATATGTTTGAGTGAAAGATATTTGTAAACAAAGTTAAAGCGAAAGGAAAATTTAGTAAAGGAAAATGGCTGCCTGATATTTCTTTCGTGGTAAATAGGCAGTATCGCAATTGCGATAGACATGGTATGTGAATATGAATAACAATGTTAATAATACACAATATTTTAAGGCACCGGCAGAGACAACACTTGAAGTTGGACAGATTTTGGAACGTGTTTACAGAGCACTTGTGGAAAAAGGATATAATCCTGTTAATCAGATAGTTGGTTATATCATGTCTGGAGATCCGACTTATATTACAAGCCATAATAATGCCAGAAGTCTTATTATGCGTGTTGAACGAGATGAACTTATTGAAGAAGCACTGACATATTACATAAATAATAAATTAAAGAAATAATTATTTGAATAATAATATCGATATAAATTAAATGACAGGAGGACGCTATGAGAATAATGGGCTTGGACTTTGGTTCTAAGACAGTCGGCGTAGCGGTTTCTGATCCACTTTATATTACAGCACAGGGCGTGGAGATTATACGCAGGGAGCAGGAGAATAAACTCCGTAAGACACTTGCGCGAATTGAAGAGTTGGTAAAAGAATATGAAGTAGAAGAGATAGTTTTAGGACTTCCTAAGAACATGAATAATTCTATTGGTGAGCGTGGCGAGAAATCAATAGAATTTAAAGAGATGCTCGAAAGAAGGACTGGCCTTAATGTGGTTATGTGGGATGAAAGACTGACTACGGTTGCGGCTGATAAAACTATGATGGAAGCCGGTATCAGACGGGAAAATAGAAAGAAATATGTAGACCAGATAGCAGCAGCATTTATATTGCAGGGCTATTTGGACTTACGTAATGTTTAAAAATATTAAAAAAATAGAAAAGAGGATATTAATGTCGCAGAAAATTAAATTTACAGACATGGAAACAAACGAAGAGATAGAATTTGATGTAATTGAGGAAACAAGAGTTAATAATGTTAATTACATTTTAGTTACTGAAAGTGATGAGGAAACAGATGATTCAGAAGACGAGACAGCATATATTTTAAAAGATTTGTCTTCAGATGAGGAAACAGAAGCAAAATATGAAATAGTAGAAGATGATGATGAATTAGAATACATTTCGAAAATTTTTGGTGAGCTTTTAGAGGATATTAATATTGAATAGGAATAGTATGAATGGAGGAAATACTGTGAAACAGGACGGCACAGAAAAAGTAAAAATAATACCACTTGGTGGTTTGGAACAAATTGGAATGAATATAACAGCATTTGAATATGAAGACAGCATAATCATAGTTGATTGTGGTCTTGCATTTCCGGATGATGAGATGCTTGGAATTGATTTGGTTATTCCGGATATAACATATTTAAAGGACAATATTGACAAGGTAAAAGGATTCGTTATTACTCATGGACATGAGGATCATATAGGAGCCTTACCATATGTTTTATCGGAGATTAATGTTCCGGTATATGCAACTAAACTTACACTTGGAATTATTGAGGGCAAATTAAAAGAACACAATCTTACTAAGTCGGTAAAGAGAAAGATTGTAAAATATGGACAGTCAATTAATTTGGGCTGTTTCAGAATTGAATTTATCAGAACAAATCATAGTATTGTAGATGCTGCTGCACTTGCAATATTTACTCCGGCAGGAGTTATTGTTCATACAGGAGACTTTAAGATTGATTACACACCCGTATTTGGTGATGCCATCGACCTTACAAGATTTGGAGAATTAGGTAAAAAAGGCGTTCTAGCCTTAATGTGTGACAGCACTAATGTCTTAAGACCGGGATTTACCATGTCAGAGAAAACGGTCGGTAAGACTTTTGACCATATATTTTCAGAGAATACAAACAGAAGAATTATTGTTGCCACATTTGCTTCAAATGTGGACAGAGTTCAGCAGATTATTAATACATCATATAAATTCGGAAGAAAAGTTATTGTTGAAGGAAGAAGTATGGTAAATGTCATAACTACAGCCAGTGAACTTGGCTACATCAATATACCGGATAATACACTTATTGACATTGAACAGATGAAGAACTACCCTGATGAAAAAATTGTATTGATAACAACGGGAAGTCAGGGTGAATCAATGGCAGCGTTGTCAAGAATGGCAGCTTCAATTCACAGAAAAGTAACTATTAATAAAGATGATACTGTAATCTTAAGTTCTACACCGATTCCGGGAAATGAAAAGGCTGTTTCTAGAGTAATTAACGAACTTACGAGAAAAGGTGCAAATGTAATTTTTCAGGATACACATGTATCGGGTCATGCGTGCCAGGAAGAAATAAAGCTTATTTATTCACTTGTTAAGCCTAAATATTCAATTCCTGTACATGGTGAATACAGACATTTAATAGCACAGGGCGAACTTGCCAAGACAATGGGTGTTGAAGATGACAATGTAATTATTTTATCATCAGGTGATGTTCTTGAATTAGGTTATGAAGAGGCTAAAGTAGTAGACCATGTTACTGCAGGTGGAATACTTGTAGACGGACTTGGAGTTGGTGATGTTGGCAATATTGTATTACGAGACAGACAGAATCTTGCTGAAAACGGAATTATTATTGTGGTAATGACACTTGAGAAATATAGTAACCAGCTGCTTGCAGGTCCTGATATCGTTACAAGAGGTTTTGTATATGTAAGAGAATCAGAGAATCTTATTGATGAAGCTAAACAGGTAGTTTCAGAAGCCGTTGATGAATGTCTTAGCAAGAAAGTAACGGACTGGGGTAAGATAAAGATGGTTGTAAAGGACAGTCTTAGTGATTATATGTGGAAAAAGATGAAACGTAATCCAATGATACTTCCTATAATAATGGAAGTTGAGTAAGAAAATATTGATGTAAGTGTTCAGAGCCTGTCCGTCAGACCTTGTCTGTCAGAATTGTTAGGTTCTGAACCTTGCATATTTATGTTAAGGATGAAATGAGGAATTAAAATTGGAAATATTTGAGAAAGCAGAAGAATTATCGGCACTTATTATAGAAAGTGATGCTTACCGCAGATTTATCATGGCAAAGGAAAAACTAAATGATAATCCTGAACTTGCAGAAAGAGTAACCGAATACAGAAAGAAAAATTTTGCTTTACAAAATGGTACATCTAATAATAAAATAGATGAGTTAAGAGAACTTGAGAATGAATATGGGGAAGTATTAAAGAATACATTAATTAGAGAATTTCTTAATGCAGAATTAATATTGTGCAGAACAATTCAGAATATTAATGAAATAATTGCAGAGAAATTAGATTTTGAAATGGACTTTATATGAAAAAGGAATGGTATAATATATGAGTTTAAAGAAAACCTCGAAAAACATTGTCAGTATTTCTATTAAAATCAGTGTATATGCAATATTATTAACTTTACTTATAGTATTGTCCGCTAAAGGATATGGCTTTGGAAAAAGCATATTTTCGGAAAAGGGATATGAAAAGAGTCCGGGAACAGATGCAAGCATTACTATTAACAAAGGTGAAAGCAATATGTCTGTTGCACAGAAACTTGTAGATAATGGTATTGTCGAAGATAAACTTGTATTCTTTGTGCAGGCAAAATTATATGAGGGAAAATTCAAAGCCGGAACATATACAGTTAATTCATCATCATCTTCTGAAGATATTATAGAAATATTATCAGAGGAACAGACAACAGTTCAAAGTACAGAAGGAAATTAATATTATGATAGTAAATGAAAGAATTGTATCATATATTCATTCATTAGAAAAAAGTAATGGAGAAGTATGTTATGAAATTGAAGAATTTGCTCATCAGACAAATGTGCCGATTATCCGTAAAGAAATGGAAAGCTTTCTAAGAGTTCTAATAGGTATAAAATCACCTAAGAGAATTCTTGAACTTGGAACAGCTATTGGATATTCGGCAATTTTAATGGCAAATTCAATGCCTGAAGACTGCATGATAACAACAATAGAGAATTATGATAAGAGAATTTTAATTGCTAAAGAGAATTTTAAGAAAGCAGGAGTGGAAGATAAAATAGAATTATTAGAAGGTGATGCATTTGAAGTATTAAAACAGATGAACACACCTTATGATTTTATATTTATGGATGCTGCTAAGGCACAGTACCCTGTGTATCTGAAAGAAATCATGAGAATACTTCCGAAAGGTGGAATTCTTATTGCAGATAATGTGCTTCAGGAGGGCGAATTAATAGAAAGCCGCTATGCAGTGGAACGAAGAAACAGAACCATTCACTCAAGAATGCGAGAGTATTTGTATACGGTTAAGAATATGAAAGAATTAGAAACAACTATTATTCCAATAGGTGATGGGATAACGTTAAGTGTTAGAAAGGATTAGTGACATGGCTAACTTTATCAGAGATAACAGTCAGAGAAGACATCCGGAATTACTTATTCCGGCAAGCAGTCTTGAAGTGTTAAAAGTTGCAGTAATATTTGGGGCAGATGCAGTATATATAGGTGGAGAAGCGTTTGGACTCAGAGCGAAGGCTAAGAATTTTTCGTTGGAGGAAATGTGTGAAGGTGTAGTTTTTGCGCATGAACATAATGTGAAAGTATATGTAACTGCCAACATTCTTGCGCATAACAGAGACTTAGATGGTGCATATGCATATTTTGAAGAACTTAAAACAGTTAATCCTGATGCACTTATTATTTCCGACCCTGCTATATTTACCATAGCAAGAGAGGTATTACCTGAAATGGAGATTCATATCAGCACGCAGGCAAATAATACTAATTACGGAACTTTTAATTTCTGGTATAAACAGGGCGCAAAACGTGTGGTTACGGCAAGGGAACTTTCATTAGAAGAAATAAAGGAAATAAGAAAGAATATTCCTGATGATTTGGAAATAGAAACATTTATCCATGGTGCGATGTGTATTTCTTATTCAGGAAGATGTCTTCTTAGCAGTTTCATGGCGGGAAGAGATGCCAATCAGGGCGCATGCACACATCCATGTCGTTGGAAATATTCGGTGGTAGAAGAATCAAGACCGGGTGAATATATGCCTGTATATGAAAATGAAAGAGGAACATATATTTTTAATTCAAAAGATTTATGTATGATTGAACATATTCCGGAGATAGTTGAATCGGGTATTGACAGTCTTAAAATAGAAGGCAGAATGAAAACGGCACTTTATGTGGCAACTGTAGCGAGAACATACAGAATGGCAATTGATGATTATAAGGAAAGCGAAGAATTGTATAACTCAAGGATTTCTTTTTATAAAGAGGAAATTGCTAAATGCACTTACAGACAGTATACAACGGGATTTTTCTTTGGAAAGCCTGATGAAAATACACAGATTTACGATTCTAACACATATATCAGGGAATATACTTATTTAGGAATTATAAATAGCATGGCAGACAAGAAAGATATTATATCAGACAGTAATGGAGAAATATCAGACGATGACAATGGTACATTATATGAAATAGAGCAGCGTAACAAATTCTGCACAGGCGAAGAAATTGAACTTATGAAGCCTGATGGAACGAATGTTTTTGTTAAGGTCATAAGTATCTGTGATGAAGATGGAAATCCTATGGAATCAGCACCTCACCCGAAACAAAAACTGTTTATTGAATTAGACAAAAAGGCAGATAAGTTTGACATATTAAGAAGAAAAGAAAAATAAAATGATTAGGAAAGGCACTATCAAGAGAAGTATCCTTATATGAGCCTATCGGAACCGATCACGAAGGAAATGAGAACACTTTGTGTGAAAAAAGCAATTGAGTAATCACTTTGTGTGAAAGAAAGTAATTGAGTAGCCCTTTTGTGTTGACATAACTATTTTTTGTGCTAAAATTAACATTTGGAAATTGAAAATACTTGAGACAAAAGGAGTGTTTTAAAATGGAAACATATGAAGTGTTTAAAGATTTGGCTATTATAGTTATTTCAGCTAAATGCTGTGGATTGCTTGCTAGAAAAATGCATGCACCAATGGTTGCGGGAGAGATAGTTGCGGGTCTGCTTATCGGACCTAGTGTATTGGGATTGGTTTCTCAGACAGAATTTCTTTCGGAAATGGCAGCAATTGGTGTATTGTTAATAATGTTTGCAGCAGGTCTTGGAACGAATTTAAGAGACCTTATAAAAACAGGCCCGAAAGCAATTCTGATAGCATGTGTCGGTGTAGCATTACCTCTGGCAAGTGGCTTTTTGTTATATAGCTGTTATTATGGTTTTGCACCGAATGGTTCTGATAAATTCTACGAAGCGATTTTTATCGGAGTAATACTTACGGCAACATCAGTCAGTATTACAGTAGAGACTTTAAGAGAATTAGGAAAACTGAAAGGTGAGGTAGGAACTACAATTCTCAGTGCAGCAATAGTGGATGACATAATAGGAATTATCGTTCTTACATTTGTTATCGGATTCAAAAGTTCAAGTGTGTCACCTTCAAAAGTTGTAATTAATACAGTTCTATTCTTTGTTTTTGCAATAGGAGTAGGAATTATAATTTATTATATTTTCAGACTTCTTAATTCGAAGCGTCCGCATAGCCGACGAATACCTATATTTGGTCTTGCACTTTGTTTTGCAATGGCATATATTGCAGAAAAGTATTTTGGAATAGCTGATATTACAGGTGCATTTGTGGCTGGAATAATTCTTTGCAGCATAAAAGATTCGGAATATATTGCAGAAAAAATGGATATTGGCGCATATATGTTATTTGGACCGATATTTTTTGCCAGTATTGGTCTGAAAACCAATATTGATGGAATTTCAAGAAGTTTATTGATATTTTCAGTATTATTTGTTATTGTAGGATTGATAACGAAAGTAATCGGCTGTGGACTGATGGCAAAACTGTGCAGATTTAAGAATAAAGATGCTCTAAGAATTGGCGTGGGAATGATGACGCGGGGAGAAGTTGCATTAATAGTTACGGAGAAGGGATTAGCGGTAAATATGATTAATTCTGTTTATTTTACAACGGTAATTCTGCTTATTATATGTTCTTCACTTATAACTCCGGTTATTATGAAAATTCTTTATAAAAATGGAGATTGATGATGGAATTTAGCAGGCGTGAACTTGCAAAGACGAAAGAAGAACAATTAAAACTTCAGAAAGAATTAATTAGAAAAGAGAAGAAACTGCAGTTTATGCAGGAGGAACTTGAAAGAAGAGAGCGAATGTTCAATACGCAATGGAGAATATTAGAACATGAGCTTTCTTTGTTTGCAAAAGAGAGGGAAGAATTCGACAGTGAACAGAAAAGGCAGCAGTATAAATCTAAATTAGACAGTGAAAAACAATTGTACAAGTCTAATAAGAGAATCAATGCAGGAATGTATTTTCTAGGAGTCCATGATGAACTTTCGCTAAAGAAACGTTACAGAGACCTTCTCAAACTATTTCATCCCGACAGTATGAATGGAGATGTGGATGCTATGCAGGCAATTAATAAAGAATATAATGAATTAAAGAAGAAGTATGAAGCATTATAAGGTATACCAAATGAAATGTACTTCTGTGCGGAGGAGAAAATGTTTAAGAAGCTGAAAGAATGCAAAACAATTAAAGAAATATATCAGGTCATACCGGAGTCTTTTTATGAAAAGAGTTCATTTGTACTGATTATAGCAATGATGATGGTGATAGTGGTAGAGGCGGTTACGAGGATTGCAACAAGACATGAATCTTTTGCGGAAATGACACGTAACTTTTATATTGTTGGTTATATGCTAATAGCATTTAGCGTGATATTTATTGGTTCAAGAATATGTAAAATGACTAAAAATAATATTATAGAGTATTTCAAGCATAATATATATGAATTGTTTTTTATAATAATGCTTGCATGGATATTCATTTCAGCATTAATGGCAGAAAATAAAGAATATGCGTTTCTTGGTTCGTACTTTAGGCAGAATGGATATAGAACATACCTAATCTATGCATCAATATATATATGTGGGAAAAATATAAGAAAAATGAATTTAAAAAGAATAATATTTTGGACATTTGGAAGTGTGGCATCATTTCAGAACTTATTAATATTATCAAAATATTTAGGCTATTACGGTTCAAATGTTGGAGCGTTTTATAATAGTAATCATAGTGGCTATTTTATTATGATGGCAATATTTGCATTGAGTGGTTTGATTATAACGGGAAAAAAAGTTTTAGAAAGAATAATTGCAGTTTTATTGTATTCATTTAATATATGGTGTCTTATAATTAATAATACATTTGGGTGTTATCTGGCAGTGATTATGGGAATATTATTTTTGATAACTATTTCATTTATTAAATATAGAAAAATATTGATAAGTGTGATTTGTATCACGATATTGTTTATTGGAATAAGTATTTTTACGGATATGAAAACGGATATTGTATCTAATAATTTTGGTATAACAGGAAACGATATAAATAAAATAAGTTCTAATGCTGAAGATATGGGAAGAGCAGGAAGCGGAAGATGGAAATTATGGATTGAAGCTGTTGGATGTATAAAGGACAATCCGATATTTGGATGTGGACCGGAAAATATTGTTCATGTTGTGAAAAGCAGTTCTGAACCACATAATGAATTTTTGCAAATGGCAGCAGAATATGGAATACCATCAGTTATTTTGTATATTTTAGCATTAATATTTATGATGATTAATAAGATAAAAACGCTGAGAAAGAATGATGATTATATAAATAGTAGTGGTTCTATAATCTTTGCATATCTGGTATCAAGTTTTTTTGGCGTTATGTTATTTTATACAACAGTATTCTACTATTTGTTTTTGGGAATGCTGTCGTCAAATAATGAAACCAGACAAAATATTACATAATTAACGTTACAGTTCAGCCTTCGGTTGAACAATAACGACTTTAGCACCGGCTAGAAT
>CAZQRO010000036.1:0-19497 GCA_964595785.1 uncultured Eubacterium sp. | reverse complement strand
GTATTATTTTGCTAAAAATTGACAAAAGTTTCTAAGTAAATATTATTTGAGTCAATAATTTAAAATTATATTTAATTCATAAAATTAATTCAAGGAAAGGAAAAGGAAAATGACAGATTTTGATGAAACAAAGCAAGAAAAACAAGATAAATTAATAATTGGAGGACACGAATTTGATTCGAGATTTATTCTTGGTTCAGGAAAGTATTCTTTAGAACTTATTAAAGCCGCTGTAGAAAATGCAGGAGCGGAGATTGTAACATTAGCGCTTAGAAGGGCTAACAGTACAAGTATGGAAAATATTCTCGATTTCATACCGGAGAATGTAACATTACTTCCGAATACTTCAGGGGCAAGAAATGCTGACGAAGCAGTAAGAATTGCCAGACTCGCAAGAGAATTAGGATGTGGTGATTTTATTAAAATTGAAGTTATACATGACAGCAAATACCTGCTGCCGGATAATTATGAGACGGTTAAGGCAACTGGAATTCTTGCAAAAGAGGGATTTGTGGTAATGCCATATATGTATCCTGATTTAAATGCTGCAAGAGCATTTAAAGATGCAGGAGCAAGTTCCATTATGCCGCTTGCAGCACCTATCGGAACTAACAAAGGACTTTGTACAAAAGATTTTATTCAAATTCTTATTGATGAAATTGAGCTGCCCATAATAGTTGATGCCGGAATCGGCAGACCTTCACAGGCTTGTGAGGCTATGGAAATGGGAGCGGCTGCCATAATGTCAAATACTGCAATTGCAACGGCAGGAAATATACCAATGATGGCAAATGCATTTAAAAAAGCAGTTGAAGCAGGCAGAAGTGCATATCTTGCTAAGACAGGCAGAGTACTTAAAAAAGGTGCCTCAGCTTCATCACCTTTAACAGGCTTTCTAAAAGACTAGGAAAATTATAAAATGGAGTAAAGCGCAAAAATGCTCCGTTATGGAGGAAAATATGTCTGAATACGAACAAAACTTAGATATACCAGAACATAAGAAAGAAAATAGAATTGACCATATGAAATATCTTTCAGATATGGAAGTTCTTGATTCTGATATAGCAGATACGGTAATAGAGAAAATGAATAATTATGAGCCTGACAAATATACAGATGCAGATGTAAAAAGGGCATTAAATAAAGATGTGCTTAGCGAAGAAGATTTCGCTGCATTGTTATCACCAGCTGCATTTTCACATTTAGAAGAAATGGCAGCAAAAGCACAGAGTGAGACAATAAAGCATTTTGGTAATTCAATATATATGTTTACACCGCTTTATATTGCAAATTATTGTGAAAATTATTGTGTATACTGTGGATTTAACTGCCATAATAAAATTCATAGAGCAAAACTTAATTATGAAGAAATTGAAAAAGAAATGAAATCGATTTCTGCTACAGGTTTAGAAGAAATTCTTCTTCTGACGGGAGAAAGTAAGAAGATGTCAGATGTGAAATATATAGGAGAAGCGTGTAAAATTGCTAAAAAATATTTTAAATTAGTTGGTCTTGAAGTTTATCCGATGAATTCTGATGAATATGCATATATTCATAAATGTGGTGCGGACTTTGTAACGGTATTTCAGGAAACATATAATTCTGATAAATATGAGACACTGCATTTAGCAGGACATAAGAGAATATTTCCTTATAGAATAAATGCTCAGGAAAGGGCATTAAAAGGCGGCATGAGAGGTGTTGGATTTGCCGCACTGTTAGGATTAGATGACTTTAGAAAAGACGCATTCGCAACCGGAATGCACGCATATCTCATTCAGAGAAAATATCCTCATGCAGAAATTGCTTTCTCATGTCCGAGACTAAGACCGATTATTAATAATGATAAGATTAATCCGAAAGATGTACATGAACCACAACTTTTACAGGTGATATCTGCCTACAGGCTGTTTATGCCGTTTGCAAGCATCACAATTTCCACCAGAGAATGTGAAAGATTCAGAAATAATATAATTAAGATAGCAGCAACCAAGATTTCAGCAGGTGTCGGTGTAGGAGTAGGAGGACACAGTGAAGAACAAAAGGGTGATGAGCAGTTTGAAATATCAGACCCACGTTCGGTAGATGATGTATATAATGCCATAAAAGAGCAGGGACTTACACCTGTAATGAGTGAGTATATTTATGTGTAAAAATGTTATAGCTGTTTCTGACAGAAAGGCATGTATTAATCATTCTTTTTACCAATGTATTGATAGTGTAGTCTCAGACAGGACAAAATTTTTAATTCTCCGTGAAAAAGATTTACAACTTATGGATTATATAGTTTTTGCAAAGGATGTCATTAAATATATGAATGGAAGTCCGACGAAAATCATTTTAAATATAGGAAATCTTGAAAATGATGAGGAAGTATTTACATTAATAGAAGAAACAGGATGTAAAAACATTCATATGCCACTGTATATACAGGATAAGATTAATAATATGCAAAAATTCAAGGAATCCATAGACATATTAGGAATTCCCATACATTCTTTAGAAGATGCCGTTAAGGCACAGGAAACAGGTGCTTCATATATTACTGCAGGACACATTTTTAAAACAAATTGTAAAAAAGGGATTGAACCTCGTGGACTGAATTTTCTGAAAAAAATTTGTGAAAATGTAAACATACCGGTATACGGTATCGGTGGAATTAACAAAGATAATGCTAAAGAAGTCATTGATGCAGGAGCGAAGGGAATATGTATTATGTCAGGATATTTCAATTAAACGGATGATGCTGTTGGCAAATATATATACTTACGATATTATTCATTCTATTTGCCCCGGCATCAACGGATTAAGGTTGTCATAATCTCAAATACAGACAAAGGGCTTATTAATTCTGCCCTTTGTTTGACTTTGATATAAGTCCTGCTAATTTTCTTACGGTTTCTAATTTAGTAATTTGTTCTTTAGTCATATTTGTTTTGAGAGCATTAATTATTATATCGGTTTCCTGGTCTGAAAAATTTATTCCCTTAGAATTTGCCATTGCGGCAGCATTTAGAAAAAAAGGAATGAGATTATCAGGTGATATATTTTCAGATTGTCTTATTATATCAGAAATAAGGTTCAATTTATCAGGTGATATTCCGTTTATATTATCGTAATTAGCCATAGTGCCTCCTTTTATTTGGAATTATTATTAAAAATAGAAGAATATGTGTCAAACATTGCTTTCTGACTTGGCGAAAGCATATTTTTTAAGGCATCAATATCAAATCAAGAAAATAAAAATTTAAATTGTGATTGTAATATCAAATATATTGTGATAAAATTAACAAAGATAGTTTGGCACATATTTTTTATGTCTGAACCTGATAAATTTTTAACAATCTTATAAAATGGAGGTATCACATTTATGTCAAAGAAAGTAGTTTTAGCAGGCGCATGCCGTACAGCCATCGGAACAATGGGTGGTTCATTAAGCACAACACCGGCAGCAGATTTGGGTGCAATCGTAATTAAGGAAGCTTTAAACAGAGCAGGAGTTGCTCCCGAAAAGGTTGACCAGGTATATATGGGTTGTGTAATTCAGGCTGGTTTAGGTCAGAACGTGGCACGTCAGGCAACTCTTAAGGCAGGTTTACCAATTGAAGTTCCGGCAGTTACAATCAATGTTGTATGTGGTTCAGGCCTTAACTGTGTTAACATGGCAGCTCAGATGATTATGGCTGGAGAAGCTGATATCGTTGTTGCAGGTGGTATGGAAAATATGTCAATGGCTCCATATGCTATGATGAATGGCCGTTTCGGATACAGAATGGGTAACAGTACATTAGTTGATACAATGGTTAATGATGCATTATGGGATGCATTTAATGATTATCATATGATTAAGACAGCTGATAATATCTGTGAGCAGTGGGGACTTACTCGTGAAGAATTAGATGAGTTCGCAGTAGCAAGCCAGAATAAGGCAGTTGCAGCACAGGAATCAGGAGCCTTTGATAATGAAATCGTTCCTGTAATGGTTAAGAAGAAAAAAGAAATGGTTGAATTTAAGAAAGATGAAGGACCTCGTCCAGGAACAACAATTGAAGGTCTTACTAAACTTCGTTCAATCAATCCTGATGGATTCGTTACAGCAGGTAATGCTTCAGGTATTAATGATGGTGCAGCAGCAATCGTTGTCATGAGTGAAGAAAAAGCTAAAGAACTTGGTGTTAAGCCAATGGCTACATGGGTTGCAGGCGCTCTTGGTGGTGTAGATCCTTCAATCATGGGTATCGGACCGGTTGCTTCTACAAAGAAAGTACTTGCTAAAACGGGTATGAAGATTGAAGACTTTGATGTAATTGAAGCTAACGAAGCATTTGCTGCACAGTCAGTTGCAGTTGGTAAAGATTTAGGAATCAATGTTGAAGAACAGTTAAATCCAAATGGTGGTGCCATTGCACTTGGTCATCCGGTTGGAGCTTCAGGATGCCGTATCCTCGTTACACTTCTTCATGAGATGGAAGCAAAAGATGCTAAGAAAGGTCTTGCTACACTTTGTATAGGTGGTGGAATGGGCTGCTCAACAATCGTTGAAAGAGACTAATCCATACTGATATTTATCGGAACATAAATGATTACAGGCTACATACATAATGTGCAGTCTGATTAAGAAAGGAAATTTTACTATGGAATTCATTAATTATGAAGTTGAAGGAATGGTTGGTGTTATTACAATCAATCGTCCAAAGGCATTGAATGCCCTTAATAGTCAGGTCTTGACAGAATTAAATGAGACACTTGACAATGTTGATTTAGATGCTGTAAGAGTATTAGTTCTTACAGGTGCAGGTGAAAAATCATTTGCTGCAGGTGCAGACATAGGTGAAATGAGTACTCTTACTAAAGCTGAAGGCGAAGCATTCGGTAAAAAAGGTAATGATGTATTTAGAAAACTTGAAATATTTCCAATCCCCGTAATTGCAGCAATTAACGGATTTGCACTTGGCGGCGGCTGTGAAATCTCTATGAGTTGTGATATCAGAATCTGTTCAGAAAATGCTGTATTTGGTCAGCCTGAAGTTGGTCTTGGAATCACACCGGGATTTGGCGGAACACAGAGACTTGCAAGATTAGTAGGTGCAGGAATGGCTAAACAGATGATTTATTCAGCAAGGAATATCAAAGCTGATGAAGCATTCAGAATCGGACTTGTTAACGCAGTATATACATTAGAAGAGTTAATGCCTGCAGCTAAGAAATTAGCTGATACTATTGCAAAGAATGCACCAATTGCTGTTCGTAACTGCAAGAAGGCAATTAATGATGGTTTAGAAGTTAACATGGATGATGCAATTGTAATTGAAGAAAAATTATTCGGTGACTGTTTTGAGACAGAAGATCAGAAAGCCGGTATGGGCAATTTCCTTGAAAAAGATAAAGAAAAGAAGTTAAAGGTTGTTCCTTTTAAGAACAAATAATTTATCAGGTATTTGTACGAAGTAAAATTCGTCAGAATAAAATATAATCTAGGAGGATTTATCATGAAGGTAGGTATTATAGGCGCCGGAACAATGGGTTCAGGTATTGCACAGGCATTTGCACAGACAGAAGGATACGAAGTATGCTTATGTGACATTAACGAAGAATTTGCTGCAAATGGTAAGAACAAAATCGCTAAAGGTTTTGAAAAAAGAATTGCTAAAGGTAAAATGGATCAGGAAACAGCTGATAAGATTTTAGCAAAAATCACAACTGGTGTTAAGACAATCTGTACAGAGTGTGATTTAGTTGTAGAAGCTGCTCTTGAAAATATGCAGATTAAACAGCAGACATTCAAAGAATTACAGGATATCTGTTCTAAAGACTGTATCTTTGCCACAAACACATCTTCATTATCTATAACAGAAATCGGACAGGGACTTGACAGACCTGTAATTGGTATGCATTTCTTCAATCCAGCTCCTGTAATGAAGTTAGTAGAAGTTATTCAGGGTGAAAATACAACAGATGAAATCAAAGATAAAATCGTTGCTATTTCTAAAGAAATTGGTAAGACTCCGGTTGAAGTTAAAGAAGCAGCAGGTTTTGTTGTTAACAGAATCTTAATTCCTATGATTAACGAAGCAATTGGTATTTACGCTGAAGGAGTAGCTTCAGTAGAAGGTATTGATACAGCTATGCAGTTAGGTGCAAATCATCCGATGGGACCTTTAGCTTTAGGTGACCTTGTTGGTCTTGATATTGTACTTGCAATTATGGAAGTATTACAGTCTGAAACAGGTGATTCTAAATATCGTCCGCATCCACTTCTTAAGAAGATGGTTCGTGCCGGTAAAT
Source organism: uncultured Eubacterium sp. (assembly GCA_964595785.1). Lineage (GTDB taxonomy): Bacteria > Bacillota > Clostridia > Lachnospirales > Lachnospiraceae > Bovifimicola. Next base: position 13,212 of record CAZQRO010000036.1, on the reverse strand, counting down.
TAGGTAGAAAGACCGGTATTGGTTTCTACGATTATTCAAAATAATACAATTGGAATAAATTAAAAGTTTAGGAGGAACAAAATCGTGGATTTTTCTTTAAGTAAAAAACATGAAATGGCAAAATCACTTTTTAAGGAATTTGCCGAGACAGAGGTAAAACCTTTAGCTCAGGAAACTGACGAAACAGAACGTTTTCCAGCAGAAACAGTTGCTAAGATGGAGAAATATGGCTTTATGGGTATCCCTATTGAAAAGACTTATGGTGGACAAGGCTGTGATATTTTGACATATGTTATGTGCGTTGAGGAACTTTCAAAAGTTTGCGGCACAACAGGTGTTATTGTATCAGCACATACATCACTTTGCGCTGACCCGATTCAGACATATGGTACAGAAGAGCAGAAACAGAAATTCTTAGTTCCACTTGCAAAAGGTGAGAAATTAGGTGCTTTTGGTTTAACAGAGCCGGGAGCCGGTACAGATGCTCAGGGTGTTCAGACAAAAGCTGTATTAGATGGTGATGAATGGGTATTAAATGGTTCAAAATGTTTTATTACAAATGGTAAAGAAGCAGATATATATATTATTATTGCTTACACAGATATTGTTGAAGATAAAAGGGGCAGAAAGACAAAAAAATTCTCTGCATTTATCGTAGAAAAAGATACACCTGGATTTACATTTGGAACAAAAGAAAAGAAGATGGGTATTCGTGGTTCAGCTACATACGAATTAATCTTCCAGGATTGCAGAATTCCTGCATCTAACATTTTAGGTCAAAGAGGAAAAGGATTCCCAATTGCTATGCATACTCTTGACGGCGGACGTATCGGTATCGCAGCTCAGGCACTTGGTATTGCAGAAGGTGCTTTAGAACGTACTATTGAGGATACAAAAGAAAGAAAACAGTTTGGACGTTCTATTTCTGCTCAGCAGAATACACAGTTCCAGCTTGCTGATATGGCAACAAAAGTTGAAGCTGCCAAGATGTTAGTATATAAAGCAGCTATGCAGAAAGAGCAGTATATGAAAGACCATAAAACTTCATATTCTGTTGAAGCAGCAATGGCTAAACTCTATGCAGCAGAGGTTGCTATGGAAGTTACAACTAAAGCCGTTCAGTTACATGGTGGTTATGGTTATATCAGAGAATATGATGTTGAGCGCATGATGCGTGATGCTAAGATTACTGAAATATACGAGGGCACAAGCGAAGTTCAGAAAATGGTAATTTCGGGAAGCTTACTCAAATAGTTGAGATATTGTCAAATAGAACTTCGCGAGCGGAGTTCTGCGAATGCAAAATAAAATAGAAAAAATTAAGGAGTGAAAATACCGTGAAAATCGTTGTATGTATTAAACAGGTTCCAGATACCAAAGGCGGAGTTAAATTCAATCCAGATGGTACATTGGACAGAGGTGCAATGTTAACAATTATGAACCCTGATGATAAAGCAGGATTAGAAGCAGCTCTCAGATTAAAAGATCAGTATGGCGCAGAAGTTACTGTTGTTACAATGGGACTTCCGAAAGCAGAAGATGTTCTTCGTGAAGCTATGGCTATGGGCGCAGACAAAGGTATTCTTGTAACAGACAGAGTTTTAGGAGGAGCAGATACATGGGCTACTTCTACAACAATTGCCGGAGCAATCAGAAATATTGATTATGATTTAATAATTACAGGTCGTCAGGCTATTGATGGAGATACAGCGCAGGTTGGTCCTCAGATTTCAGAACATCTTGAAATTCCTGTAATCTCTTATGCACAGGATATTAAAATTGAAGGTGATTATGTAATCGTTAATCGTCAGTTTGAAGACAGACATCATATCTTAAAAGCTAAGATGCCTTGTCTTATAACAGCTCTTTCAGAATTAAATGTTCCACGTTATATGACACCGGGTGGAATCTTTGATGCTTATGATGCTGAGATTACAGTTTGGGGCAGAAAAGACCTCAAAGATGTTGATGATGCTAACTTAGGTTTAGCAGGTTCTCCAACAAAAATTGCTAAGGCATCTGATAAAGTCAGAAAAGGCGCTGGTGAAAAAGTTGCTCTTGAGACAGATGAAGCAGCTCAATATATCATGAACAAACTTTTAGAAAAACATGTAATATAATTCGGAAGGAAGAGTGGTGACAAGAATGAATTTAGAGGAATATAAAGGCGTATTTGTCTTTGCTCAGCAGGTTGATAATGAAATCAGTAGTATTACATTTGAATTACTTGGCAAAGCAAAAGAACTCGCAGGAAAATTGAATACAGAAGTTACAGCAGTATTAATTGGTTCTGGTATTAAGAATTTATCAGACCAGTTAGCAGAATATGGTGCTGATAAGGTTATCGTTGTAGACGATTCTGAATTAAAGGATTATAGAACAGAACCATATGCACATGCACTTACATCTGTTATTAATGAATATAAACCGGAGATTATGTTAGTGGGAGCTACAGCAATCGGCAGAGATTTAGGTCCTAGAGTTTCAGCAAGAGTTCAGACAGGTTTAACAGCTGACTGTACAGTTCTTGAGATTGGTGATTTTCCAATTAATGCAATTCCTGGAAAAGAAGATGAACAGAAACATAATCAGTTATTGATGACTCGTCCGGCATTTGGTGGTAATACTATAGCTACAATCGCTTGCCCTAATAACCGTCCTCAGATGGCTACAGTTCGTGCAGGCGTTATGCAGAAGATTACTCCAATCAAAGGTGCTAAGGCAGAAGTTATCGAATTTAATCCGGGATTTGTTTCTAATGATAAATATGTTGAAATCATGGAAATCGTTAAAGAAGTTTCAGATATTGTAGATATTATGGACGCTAAGATTCTTGTATCAGGCGGACGTGGTCTTGGTAGTGCTGAAAACTTCAAATTATTAGATGATTTGGCAGAAGTACTTGGCGGAACAGTAAGCTGTTCACGCGCAGTTGTAGATAACGGCTGGAAGCCAAAGGAATTACAGGTTGGTCAGACAGGTAAAACAGTTCGTCCTAATGTATATTTTGCAGTTGGTATTTCAGGTGCTCTCCAGCATACAGCAGGTATGGAAGAATCAGATATAATTGTTGCAATCAATAAAGACGAAACAGCTCCTATCTTTGATGTTGCTGATTACGGTATTGTTGGTGATTTAAATAAAATTGTTCCATTATTAACAGCAAAAATTAAAGAGGCTAATGCAGCTAAATAATATAATTTATTAGGTTAGTGAAGCGGTTCTGATACTATTTGATAACTCCATGTATTTCATGGAGTTATCTTTTAATATAAAAATAATTTTGTAAAGGATAATTTTTATAGGATTAGGTGTTCTAAAAGTATTGTTTCTAAATCTTTTTCCCTAATCTTTATAGAGAAAATAATGAAAAATATGTTTGATAAAATAAAACAGCATAAATTAAAGAAGAATACAATTATTGTAATGATAATCTTTTTAATTATTACTTTTTTTAATATATTATCAATATGCATTAAAAGTTTTTCTGACTTTTATCGCAAATACATTTTTGCTCATATTTCTAATATATTTTCAAGAATAAGCAATGCATACAAATACTCCATTGGCGAGAGTATGATAGTGATCGCAGTTTTTATCGTAATACTTGCTATTATTATTTTATTAGCCGGATTTATGAAATTTGATGCATTAAAGAATTTAAGAAAATATTATTTTAGATTTGTTGTATATGTATTGTTATATATTTATGCAACAGAGACATTTAACTGCTTTATAATGTATCATTGCAGTACAATTGAAGAAACACTATATAGTAATGCTGAAGATAATAGTGATATTTCAGATATTGAAAAACTTTTATGTGTATACAATGATGTGGCTGATAATATAAATGCCTTATCAACTGAGATTGACAGAAACAGTAATGGGGATGCAGTTCCTGATTATACATATGATGAATGCAGGCAGGCTTTATTAAATGTATCTGAAACATTTGAATGTCTTAAAGGATATTTTCCGTATCCAAAGGAAATATATTATTCAAATATTATGACACAGCAGTATCTTGAGGGAGTATATTTCCCTTTTTCCATGGAAGCTAATTATAATAAATTAATGTATAGTGCAAATTATCCAAGTGTAATATGCCATGAACTTAGTCATCTTAAAGGATACATAAGGGAGGATGAAGCAAACTTTATTTCGTATGCAGCCTGCATTAATTCTGATAATAAATTTATACAGTATAGTGGTTATCTGAGTGTGATATTTTATCTTGCAAATGACCTTTTAGATTATGGCGATGAGGATATTATAAACAGAATGAATAAGATTACAGAAACAGCATATGATGACACTGTATTTGTAAAACAGGAAATATTTGATGAAATAGAAGAAAATGCTGTTATTTCAACAGATACTATCTCTGAAGCTACGGATTCTTTTATAGACAGTAATCTTAAAATGAATGGTGTCGAATCAGGTATGGATAATTATAATGAAGTTGTAAAACTGCTGATTCTATATTATAGTAAAGATATTAATTAGTATGACATTACGGCAGGATATGCAATAACATAGAATTATGTTAAAACAGCAATTAATATGGCATTATGGCAAAATATGATTAATATGCCTTTGGAAATGGAGAGATATAGTGGAAAACAGTCAATCAAATAATAATAATACGAATTCTGACAATAAACACAAGAGAAGGCTACATTACAGTGGAACTCATCCAAAGAGGTTTGAGGAAAAATATAAAGAGGCAAATCCGGAGAAATATGCTGATACAATAGAAAAAGTCATTAAAAAAGGCAACACACCGGCGGGAATGCATATTTCAATATGTGTAAAAGAGATACTTGATTTTCTGCAGATAAAGCCGGGAGAAAAAGGTCTTGACGCAACGCTTGGATATGGCGGACACTCATTACAGATGCTTAAGAAATTAGAACATCAGGGACATTTATATGCATTAGATGTGGATTCGATAGAAATAGAGAAGACAAAGGAAAGACTGCGTGTGCAGGGCTATGGTCCTGAAATTCTAACCGTGAAGCAGATTAATTTTAAAGATATTGATTTGGTTTCAAAAGAAGCAGGGAAATTCGATTTTGTTCTTGCTGATTTGGGTGTTTCTTCAATGCAGATTGATAATCCTGAACGTGGATTTACATATAAGCATGAAGGACCACTGGACTTGAGATTAAATTCTGAAAAGGGCAAGCCGGCATATGAGGTATTAAATGAGATTACGGAAGATGAATTTGCCAGTATGCTGATTGAAAATTCTGATGAGCCAATGGCTGATGAGATAGCACATATGGTAATGGAACTGAGAAGAAAAGGTAAACCTGTTAAAACTACTACTGATTTAAAAAATGTTATTGAAAGTGTTATTCCGAAAATGCCTGAAGATGAAAGAAAAGTATTGGTCAAAAAAACATGCCAAAGGACATTTCAGGCACTTAGAATAGATGTAAATAATGAATTTGAGGTATTATATGAATTTTTAAAAAAATTACCTGATATTCTTGCACCCGGTGGAAGAGTTGCAATATTAACATTCCATTCAGGTGAAGACAGATTAGTTAAAAAATCCTTTAAAACTTTTAAAAAGCAGGGTCTGTTCAGCGAAATATCAAATGACGTAATCAGACCATCAGCAGAGGAATGTCTAAGAAATCCAAGGGCACGCTCCACAAAGATGCGTTGGGCAATAAAATTTTAGGGATATTTGTCAATTTAAACAAAAGATTCCGCTTGCTGTGATATAAATTTAATAAATTCGTTAGAGGCGGAACTATGCGGGTGATGTGTATCATAGACCAGACATATTTCTCTTATGGGAATCTTAGTGGTGGTATGGATTAGAATTACTTCGTTTTTCATTAGGGATTCTTCTGCCATATCATAAGGAATGAAACCTAATCCGAGATTATGTTTTACCATCGGAAGAATTAAATCAGATGTTGCAGATTCAATAGTCGGATTTAAGACAAGATTATTATCTGAAAATATTTTTTCTGTGAATAATCTTGACTGGCTTCCTGTTGAATAACTTATGAAAGGATATTTACATAATTCTTCTAAAGTTATTGTAGAACTAATTATAGATTTATACATTGGTCCGGCAATCAATACATCTTGAATTTTCTTTAAAAAAATAGATTTCATATTTGGCGTAATGTCAAATGGTGTTGCTGTGACAGCCAGGTCAACAACACCATTTTTTAATGCATTTACTGCATCATTGGTAGTGAAATTATTTATTTTATATTTGACCATAGGATATTTGAGGTGAAATTTATCTAGGACATCAAATAGGAAACAATGCAGGGCTGTTTCGGTAGTACCGAGATAAATATTGCCACATTCAATGGAGGAAGCATTAAGAATTTCGGCTTCACCTTTTAAGAACTGTTCACAACCAAGCGATATGTATTCATAGAGGCATTTTCCTTCAGGAGTAAGTTCAATACCGCGGTTATTCCTGTTAAACAGTCTGCATCCGAGCTGGTGTTCAAGATTCTGAATGGTGTGACTGACACCCGACTGGCTTGTAATAAGAACATTAGCAGCTTTTGTAAAATTTCTATATTTACATACATAATAAAACACTTTGTAATAATCATAACTAATCATAATAGCACCTTTCACTTACATGAATTATTTTCATATCAACAATATTATATTATCATTTTACAATATGTCAATGAAAAGTTATACTTTATAAAGTTTGTGACGGAGCACAAACTTGAAATTGTACATGAGAAATCTCCTTCGCGGATTTCTCATGACAGTGTCTTCGTAAAAAACAGCTTCGGCATGAAAGGACTATCATGAATAAAGATTTGACAATAGGTAAACCGGAAGTGGTTTTATGGAAATTTTCATTACCGCTTTTTGGAAGTATTATTTTTCAACAGATGTATAACATTGCAGACAGCCTTGTAGCAGGACATTATGTAGGCGAAAATGCACTTGCAGCAGTAGGGAACTCCTATGAAATCACTTTAATTTACATAGCATTTGCATTTGGATGTAATATAGGATGTTCTGTAATTGTATCACAGTTATTTGGAGGAAAAAAATTCAAAGAACTTAAAACGGCTGTAAGCACTACATTTATTTCAAGTGGAATTCTGTGTCTTGTACTTATGGCTTTGGGATTTATATTATCTCCGGAATTACTGCATTTAATTAATACACCGCATAAAATATTTTCAGATTCGCTTCTATATCTCAATATATATACGGGTGGACTTGCATTTTTGTTCTTCTATAATATAGCAACAGGTATATTTTCAGCTATGGGAGACTCTAAAACACCATTTATATTTTTGGCATTCTCATCAACGTCTAATGTGTTTGTTGATATACTGTTTGTCAAGGAATTTAATATGGGTATAGCAGGTGTTGCCTGGGCTACATTCATATGTCAGGGTGTAAGCTGTATGCTTGCCATGGTTACGGTGTTAAAGAGACTGAAAAGTATTGAAACGAAGGAAAAAGCACCATTGTTTTCAAAAGATATTTTTGAAAAGATAGCAGTAGTGGCTGTGCCAAGTATTTTACAGCAGAGTTTCATTTCCGTGGGAAATATTATTATTCAGAGTATAATTAATGGTTTCGGAGAGAGTGTAATGGCGGGTTATTCTGCCTCCATAAAACTTAATAATCTAGTTATAACCTCATTTTCGACACTTGGAAATGGTATGTCTAACTTTGTTGCACAGAATATTGGTGCAAATAAAACTGACCGAATTAAACGTGGCTATATAGGCGGTATTGTTATGGTATATGCAATTAGCATACCTATAGTATTGTTATATATGTTCGGCGGCGGTCATCTTGTGAGTCTCTTTATGAACGAAGGAACTGATAAGGCATTAATGACAGGTATAAAGTTCTTGCAGATAGTTTCACCTTTTTATTTTGTGGCTTCAATAAAACTTATTTCTGATGGAGTTCTTAGAGGTGCAGGTGCCATGAAATTATTTATGGCTGCAACATTTACAGATTTGATATTAAGAGTTGTTCTTGCCAAGGTTTTATCAGGTAAATTTGGTGTTGTGGGAATATGGTATGCATGGCCTGTTGGCTGGACAATTTCAACAGTGATGTCACTTACATTTTATTTAAAAGGTTCATGGAAAAGGATATCAGTTGTAAAGTAATTAGCTCTTGATGAAATTTATCAAGATAACATATTTATATATAAATCATTTAAAACTTTATTGACATTTGAGTGCTTTGAATATATATTCTATATGTATAAATTACAAAAAAGTGCGGAAGTACTGTAATACGTGTAAGTACAGAATGGAGGAAAAGATGAAATTAAGAATAGGTATCCTTGGATATGGTAATTTAGGAAGAGGAATTGAGTGTGCCATAAAGCACAATGATGATATGGAATTAACAGCAGTATTTACAAGAAGAAATCCTTCTGATGTAAAGATATTAACAGAAGGTGTGGATGTATATAGTGTTAATGACGCTGAAAATTTCAAAGAAAAAATTGATGTTATGATTCTTTGTGGAGGAAGTGCCACGGATTTGCCTGAACAGACAATGAAATATGTAAAAATGTTTAATGTTATCGACAGTTTTGATACACATGCAAACATTCCTGAACATTTTGCAGATGTAGATGCATCAGCAAAGAAAAGCGGGAAAGTTGGAATTATATCAGTAGGCTGGGATCCGGGAATGTTCTCACTTAACAGATTATATGCAAATTCCATTTTAACTAATGGCAGTGACTATACTTTCTGGGGTAAGGGAGTAAGCCAGGGTCATTCAGATGCAATAAGAAGAGTTGAAGGAGTAATTGACGGAAAGCAGTATACAATCCCTGTAGAAAGTGCTCTTGAAGCTGTAAGAAATGGTGAAAATCCTGAACTTTCAACCAGACAGAAACATATAAGAGAATGTTTTGTTGTGGCAAAAGAGGATGCTGATAAGGCAAAGATTGAATCAGATATTAAGAATATGCCTAATTATTTTGCTGATTATGATACAACCGTACATTTTATCAGTGAAGAAGAATTAAAGAGAGAGCACAGTGGAATTCCTCATGGTGGATTTGTCATCAGAAGTGGTAAGACAGGCTGGAATGATGAGAATAATCATATTATTGAATATAATCTCAAACTGGATTCTAATCCGGAATTTACTGCCAGTATATTAGTTGCTTATGCAAGAGCCGCTGCCAGATTAAATGCTGAAGGTCAAAGTGGCTGTAAAACAGTATTTGATATAGCACCCGCATATTTATCAGCTAAAAGTGGAGAAGAATTAATAGCCCATATGCTTTAATTGTATATTTGTTTATTAAAAATGACACTGAGGTCAAATAGATATTTACGATATTATTTATCAGATTGCACAAAAGATTCATTTTGCCATGCTAAGAAAATCTTGTTATCTCTGCAATGCAAGATTCATTCTTTTGTGTAATCCAATGGATATAAATACAATGTATGCTATTTGTCCCCGGGGTTTATTAAATGTATTAAAAACAAATAATTGTATGAAACATTTATAAAATTTCTTCTATGAAGATAGTTCTTTCTTTTCCGAGATCAATTACCTTGTCTTCGCTTATAGGTCTGTTAACACGATTATAGTATATTTTTACAATTGGTCTTGGTCCCTCATTTTTCCTTATATTTGCTACAATTCCAACTTCCTTGGTAGATAAACGTACAATTTGCCCCAGCGGATATATGGGAATATTATTAATGAAAGCTTTCACGACTTCGTAGTCATAAAACATACCACTAGTACCATATAATTCCTCGATTGCCATGTATGGAGGAACTTTTTTATATGTAACAGCGGCAGCATAATGTGAACAAACGCTTACAATTCGGGCATTTATAGGGATTTCATGTTCTTTTATCCCTTTAGGATAGCCTGTTCCATTCCATTTTTCATGATGGTATTGAATACATTCTGCAATTTTACGGGGAATATTTTTCTGAACTGCAAAATAATACCCATATGTAGGGTGTTCGTGCAAAAGTTTTTCTTTCTGACCGGTTAAGTTGTCTAAGCCAATAATCATAGGCATTTCACACATTCCTATATCGTGTAAAAGTGCTCCTGCAACTGTACATATTATATCTTCAGTGCTAAGATTCATACAGCCTGCTACAATGCCACTTAGAACAGCAGCATATAAACTCGTTTCATATAAGATTATATTATTAACAAGTTTTTGCTCTACCAAAAGAGAAAGAATATCTTCATTTCTGGAGATTTTCATAATTATGCTTTCAAGTTGCTTAGCAATTTCTACAACCTTGTCATTTTTATTTGCTTCAGGCCGTTTTGGACAGGTTTTCCGCAATAATCCAATGAACTCCGAAGCAAGAGAACCAGCCATCATATCATTAGGTGAAATAAATACAGAATACCTGTCTGCAATATGAATCTCTTCAATTTTAAGTTCCCTTATTTTCTCAATGTTATTTATACTTAAAGTAGTGCCTGACATTAGAAGACATGCTCCGTTTTCAGGTGAAATTATAGAATGTTCAAGAGTCATGCCGGGTTTTATCTCATGTATATTCAGAATCATAAAATCCCTCCCTTTAATAAAAAATCTATTGTAAAAGATGTTTTCTTAGATATTTCAATATAATAAATTTATTATATCGTATTTTGAAGTGAACTACAATGAATTAATTGACAAAATTGTAGAATAGTGACAAGAATTGACAAGATACAAATATGTGATACACCTCATTTAATATATAAACAAGAATGTTTTATATTAAATGAGGTGTATTTTTGGATAGAATAAGAAGAATTCTTAATATAGATGATATTCATAATATGGGGATAACAGGAAAAAATGTTGGTATTGCAGTTTTGGATACAGGTATATCTAAACATGTTGACTTAAATGGTAATGTTTTATGTTTTATGGATTATGTAAATCATAAAAACAATAATTATGATGATAATGGACATGGCTCGCATGTATCGGGAATACTTGCAGGAACAGGTATAAAATCAAAGGGAAAGTATAGGGGAGTGGCACCTGATTCAAAAATTGTAATGCTTAAATGTCTTGATAAGAGTGGGAATGGAAAAGTGAATAATGCAGAAAGCGGATTTAAATTTATAATAAATAACAGGGAAAAATATAATATAAGAATAATAAATATTTCTGTTGGTTCAATCAGCAAATCAGGAGATTATGAAACTAATAAATTAATCGATGTTGTGGAAAAATTGTGGGATATGGGTTTTATAGTAGTGGCAGCAGCAGGAAATAACGGACCCGATAATGGAAGTGTGACAGCACCGGGAAGTGCAAAAAGTATAATAACGGTTGGAGCAAGTGATGATAATATACAATTAGGTAATGGAAGAAAAAAGAATTATTCAGGAAGGGGTCCGACTGAAATATGTATTGTAAAACCTGAAATTGTATGTCCCGGAACAGGAGTAATAAGTTGTAATAATAAAAATGGATATTCTGCAAAAAGCGGAACATCGATGGCTGTTCCCGTCGTATCAGGAATAATAGCACTCATGCTTGAAAAAAATCCTCAACTGACTAATAAGGAAATAAAGAAAAAATTATAGAAATATTCAGAGCCAATCCCGAAAGAACTTCATTGGCTCTGAATATTTACAAAATTAGCGGATCAAAATTAGTACCCCCAAATTAATAACCAAGTGTTTCGTTAATAAGTATTACGATTATTCGTCCTTTTTTGTAAGATTTTCTTGTAATTACAGTATTACAGCATATTGTATCATCTATAAGACAGTCCGTACACCGACCGACTTCCATACAAGGTGTATTTTTATTAAGTCTTACACAATTAGGAGGTGCTGCTACATTTTTAACACGATCAATTGCCATATCTAAAGTATTAATAAGTTTATTCATTCCGGCAACGACAATTATATGTTCCGGTCCATGAATAAGAAAAGCGGTTCTATTACCTGTTCCATCAATATTAACAAGCTGTCCATCATAAGTAATAGCATTTGAACTCATGAAGAAATAATCACTTAATGTCATTTGGGCATAAATCTTACGGGTATCTTCCGGCGTTTTTGCCATCATACGATCAATAAGTTTGTAGTCTCCGTTTTTTAGTAAATCAAAAATACCGGATTCTTTTAAGGTTTCTGAACCACCAAAACAGACAGAAGAATTAGTGGGAACAATTGATTTTACAATATTGACAGCATCATCAGACGAATCACAATAATATCCATCAAAGCCTCTTAATTTCATTTTGTCAATAATGTGTTTTGCCAGGGTCTTATTAGAAATCTGTTTGTTATTAAGTTCCATAGTATTAATTCCTTTCTTATTTTGTTCGACAATAATTTACATTTTACCACTAAAAACTATAAAAATAAAGCACTATACCCCATATGAGTACTTGGATTTTTGCGTGAAAATGACTATATTTTCAATTATAAATTTAAAAAATTTATTCTAAAAGAGGGTATAGTTGCATATACTGATAAAGATAAAATTATTTAAGAAACCTAAATGGTTATAAGAAGGGAGAAATACAATGGTAGATAAGGTTATTGAAAACAACCGAGTAAGTATTATAGGAGAGGTTACATCTGAATTTAAGTATAGTCATCAGGTGTTCGGAGAGGGGTTCTATTCTGTGGATGTCGCAGTAAACAGATTAAGTGACATGACAGATACAATTCCTCTTTTGGTGTCAGAAAGACTTGTGGATATAACAGAAAATTATATTGGACAGTTAGTAGAAGCTTCAGGTCAGTTCAGGTCATACAATAAGCATGATGGAACACGCAACAAACTGGTACTTTCAATATTTGTAAGGGATTGGCAGATTGTTCCTGAAAATGAGGAATCAGGAAAGACAAATCAGATTTTTTTTGATGGATTTATATGTAAGTCACCTATTTACAGAAAGACTCCTCTTGGCAGGGAAATATCTGATCTGCTGGTGGCAGTAAACAGACCATATGGTAAATCTGATTATATCCCATGTATTGCATAGGGAAGAAATGCCAGATTTGCATCATCATTTGAAGTAGGGAAGAGGATTCAGATATGGGGAAGAGTTCAAAGCAGGGATTATGTTAAGAAGCTTAATGAAATTGAAACTGAAAAGCATACAGCATATGAAGTTTCTGTTAGTAAGTTAGAGTATGTTGAAGAATAGAATTTACAGTTCAGCCTTTGAGTTATTTATTCAATGCAGACTCCAGTATAACTGTTAA
>CAZQRO010000035.1:0-19592 GCA_964595785.1 uncultured Eubacterium sp. | reverse complement strand
TATGTCCAAATGATTTATACAATTGTGCGGAAAGCTCAAATAAGATTGCTTTCCAGAATGAGTTGCTCAAACTGTTGCAGTACGCTTTTTCTGCCATCATCATTGAAATGCGTTGTTACTTCATAGGTTGTTCTGCCGATTTTAAGCGAAAAGCTATTGCTTTGTTCAGGAAGTGCCGCTGTGAAATCGTATATTTTCGGCATATTTGCCGTATTGATGCTGGTTGTGTTATTCATAATCGTGCCTCCTTATCTTTCTTGGTTGCGCTGGCGAATAAGATACTTGCGGTAGTTCGATTGTCATCCGACTTCGGGACAAGTTGTCCCGAAGTTAAATCCGTTCTTTTTCCCTGATGGGAAAGTGCAACCATTTTCAGCTTGTAGGCAAAGGCTTTCTCACTCGGCAGAATATCCGCAGTGACCACAAGAGCAGGTAATCTGATTAAAATTTAGTCAGAGCATTGATGTTTGTTCTTTATTTATTTTGAATATATTTAAGATTTGCTGTGGCATATAAAATGGCAATCTATACAATTAAGCCTGTCAGTGAACTTATCCAGCAGACTTGTCAGATTTCTATCACAGGTGGAATATTAGATAATGGGTGCAGTATTATATTGTATTAATGCATGTGGTGCAAATGATTTATCACAATCGATGCGGGAAATGAAAATTATTAAGATACGGTTATAAAAGAAATTAGTGTTTTTTTTAGATTCTATGATGCAAAACTTGAGCCTCAGAATACCATAATTACAATGGATTATCCTACCATTTGCCGTATTAATAATGAGCAGGGAATTAATGCGGTCAGCAGATATGTTTAATAAAATATTTTAGTGAAACTTTGTTTTGATTATAAGAGCTGATATACATGACAGATAATTGGATTGGAGGAATGTATATGTCTGTAATAAGTGTAAATAATCTTTCGTTTAATTATGAAGGAAGTTTTGAGAATGTATTTGAAAATGTGTCTTTTAATATAGATACTGACTGGAAACTTGGATTTGTGGCAAGAAACGGCAGGGGAAAGACGACATTTTTAAAATTATTAATGGGTAAATACCAATATAACGGAAGTATTGCTGCAAATGAGAAATTTGATTATTTTCCATTTGATATAAAGGATATGTCGAAAAATACAATTGATATTGTGGAAGAAATTTTTCCGGAGAATGAATTCTGGAAAATATGCAGGGAGCTAACTCTGATGAAAATGGATGCAGAAGTTCTATATCGTTCTTTTGAAACTTTGAGTTTTGGAGAACAGACAAGAGTAATGCTGGCTGTACTTTTTTCAATGGAAGAGCATTTTCTGTTAATAGATGAGCCGACTAATCATCTGGATGTAAATACGAGAGAAATGGTTGGAAATTATCTGAATAAGAAAAAGAGTTTTATATTAGTATCTCATGACAGAAAGTTCATAGATAATTGTGCTGACCATATATTAGTTATTAACAAGACCGACATACAGGTATTTAAAGGCAATTTCAGTACATGGTGGGATAATAAGAATAAACAGGATGCGTTTGAACTGGCAGAAAACGAGAAACTGAAGAAGGAGATAGGAAGACTTAAGGAATCTGCAAAGCAGAGTTCAAGGTGGGCAGCAGAAGTAGAAAGTACAAAGATTGGAAAAAAATCCGAAAAATATGAGAAATGTATTGATACAAGAGCTTACGTGGGAGAAAAATCCAGGCGTATGCAGATGAGACGCAAGTGTCTTGAAAACAGGCAGAATCGTGCAATTGAGGAAAAGTCGGCATTATTAAAGAATATAGAAGATGTCAGCAATTTAAAACTGTATACTCTTACACATATAAAAGAAGTATTGGTTAATATTGATGATGTTCAGGTGCGCTATGATTCAAAGAAACTGCCAGTGGCTTGATTATTTCTTATGTATCACAGGATACAGGGCATTTAAAGGGAACTTTATCAGAATATGCCAAGGTGAATAATTTAGATTATACGTTGTTATTATCGGTACTTAGAAAGCTGGATTTCACCAGAGAACAGTTTGATAAAAGAATAGAGCAGTATAGTGGCGGGCAGAAAAAAAAGGTATTGATTGCTAGAAGTTTATGTACAAAGGCACATCTGTATATATGGGATGAACCACTTAACTTTATCGACGTATTTTCAAGAATGCAGATTGAAAAACTGATTTTAGAATTTAGACCGACAATGATTTATGTAGAACATGATAAAGCATTTATGGATAACACAGCTACTAAGATTATCAAGTTTTAAAATTTGTAAAACTTGTAGAATATTGTATCTATTTCTTGAAAAGTGATTGTAATTTTGATAGAATACATTTGAGGTATATGTATGGAGAAAATATATAAAAATAAAACTGCATATAGATTAGTGTGCATGATAATGCTGCTAATAGTAATGATATCCGGAATGTGCGCTGTAAGTTATAGGGCAGATTCCTTTTTGGAGTATATAAAAACAGAGCAGTTAAATTCTAATGATTCAACTTCTATAGAATCTGAAATAAGTACATATATACAAAAAACTAACAGGGAAAATGCTGAAATTGTTAATAGTCAGGAACAATATAAGGTATCAGCAGATAACCGTCAGATAAGCGAAAATAAATCTGCAAGAATGACGTTAATTCAGTCAGTATTGAACTGGCAAATCAAAATTACCCTTCTAATTATTGTAACCATTTTGTTGAAGATGAAAGGAATACGAAGAAGCAGTGATGTAATAATTCGTTACATTCATCAACAGGATGGAGGAAAAGCTTAGTAATATAGACTAAAGGCAGACTGTGAAATGGCATGGTCTGTTAATTGTACAGGTTTATATTAAAAAGGAATAATTGGAGGATTAACATGTTTGAGAATATATTAGTAATAGGAATGATAGTTTTAGTAGTAGCAATATGCATTGGCGGATGGTGGTATGAAAATTTCGGACCGGAAGCTAATTCAGGTAAAAATGAAAAAGAAAATGTAGAAGAGGAAAATAAATAAATCAGCTAAGGAAGTTAAATGCAAATAGCCTGAAACTGAATGAAAAAACAGATAGAAAATATTAGATTCAGAATATTTTAATGTAAAGATGATATGTTATGCAGATAAATAACATATCATCTTTTTTTGTAATGAAAGTTCTAGACAGGTAATGACTGTCCGGGAAAAACACAATATCAGAATTGTATAAAATGCATAATTAATATTTAATATGCAGGATAAAATAGTGCAGATTAACAACAGGTAAAGCATATAGTATAAAGAGCGATTGATAAATATTTTAAAAAATTCGACAAAATGCAAAAAAAATATACAAAATATTCAAATCTGTTTGACAAAAGTCACATATATATAGAATTAAAAAAGATAGCGTAAGTATTTTCTTTATGTAAAATTTAATAATGGAAGGAAAATATCATGAGCAGAATTATTAGTTTGTATCGTTGTGATAACAAAACAGTAAATGACGCCTTTG
The DNA here is from genome assembly GCA_964595785.1 of uncultured Eubacterium sp. Lineage (GTDB taxonomy): Bacteria > Bacillota > Clostridia > Lachnospirales > Lachnospiraceae > Bovifimicola. Next base: position 16,119 of record CAZQRO010000035.1, on the reverse strand, counting down.
ATTCTACTGTAGCAAATATTTGTCTTCAGCATGAGCAAAAAGGGTATAAATTTTTTCTATTAACGGGTTGTGAACCAGGGGTGGGAACAACTACGATTTCAGTCGAACTGGCAATTTCATTGTCAATAGCAGGTTGGAAGACTTTACTTTTAGATTGTGATATGCGTAAGGTGAAAAAATATAAAAGATTAAATGATGATACGGTATATGGTCTTGCAGATTATGTAAATGGTAATGTTATGCGAAATGAAATAATCTGTCATACTAACTGGCGGCAGTTGGATTACATATCAAGTGGAGCTGTTGTAAATGACAGTCCTTTGAGAATGCTATATTCACAGAAAATGTCATATTTACTTAAGGAACTTTGTGAGGAATATGACTATATCATAACGGATGTACCTTCACTTAATTCTTCAGTGGATGCACAGATACTGGCAACAAAAGCTGATGCAACAATACTTGTGGCATCTTTAGATGGAGCAAACAAAAAAAATCTCGAAGAAGCAAGAGAGAATCTGGATAAAAAGGGAGCCAATCTTATAGGGATAATACAGAATAAAGCACATATTGACGAATATAAGACATTTGTAAGAAATTATGACTATTTTAATGATGAGAAATATTTAGACAAAAAGACACTGTTGGCAAGTGAAAGAAAGAATAGGGGATATTATTAAATGAAAAAGTTGAAACCATTTTTTGTGCTTTTTCTAATAGTATCTATTATAAATGGCATATTTTCAATTAATACTAAGGCAGATACACCATCGGCATTAAGTAATGCAGATCCGGTTATTGTTCTCACTAACTATGAACTTATCGATGGAAGTTATGAGACAGGAAGTACATTTACACTTAAACTTACAGCTACAAATTGCAATCATTATGCTGATGCATATAATGTAATCATTGATGTATCAACGGAAGATTTAAGCTTGCGGCTTGGTGATGGTTCGGTAAGTGAAGTGTATTTTGAGACAATAAAAGCAGGTTCTTCAGTTACTTTTGAGCAGACTTTTTCTATAGAAGATGAATATCCATATCAGACTGCAATGCTTACATATGATTTTAAATACTATGACCAGTCTGCAAAAGTATATAGTAATCAGACTGTTATTACACCACGGGTAATTGCGGCATGTAAGTTAAATATTAATGTTTTATCTGTGGCAGAGTCTGCAAGTATAGGTTCACGTTCGTTAGTTAATGTAAGATGTACTAATGATGGTGCAGTAGACATATCAGATATAAAGATAATACTGGATGGAAATATTGATGAGAGTCAGAAGACAATTGATTTAGGCGCATTAAAATCAGGTGAACAACTGATGAAAGACTGTTATGTTAATTTTTTAGAAGAAGGAAAACAGTCATTGAGTGTAGCTTTTGAATATGAGGATACAGATGGTAATAAATTCACCATAGATAAAAAGACATATGATGTAGAAGTAAATCCATCACAGTTAATTTCGGTGGATAATAATAATTCAGGTAAGACATTTTCAATAATATGGCTGGCAATAGCTGTTATGCTAAACATTGCAATTATTTATACTGTTGTAAGAGATTCAAAAAAGAAAAAGGCAAGAAAGGAGCAGAATGGGAATGGACAATAATGCAATAGTAATTGATATGCGAAAATGTATAAAAGCAATAATCAAAAATATCAAAAAGATTTTAATAATTACATTGATTACTTTGCTTTTAGGATTTTGGATAGCGCTATTTTTTGTTGACAGCAAAAATGAATATACGGCAATATCGAGCGTATACAGTATTGTATATGGTTCATTAAGTGATTCTGCTAATAGCATACAGGCAATGATATCCTATGGTGATATAGTAAAAAGCTATAAGGTAGCGGAACGTGCAGAGTTACTCATAGGTGATGATTCTATTGATAAATATGACATATACAATATGATTACTGTGCAATATAATTCTTCAGCAAATTCTAAGTCATCAATTATCTACATATATGCAACATCAAAAAACAGAGCAATATCAGTAAAAGTGGCAAATGCAGTTGCACAAGCCTTTGTGTTGGAAGTGGCAAATATGACAGGGCAGGATGATATTCAGATTCTTGACGAGGCATTTGATGCAAATGTGTCTTATAATGCTATAACTACAAGGATAATGACAACATTTCTGTTTGGATTCTTAGGATTCTTCAGTTGTTGTGTTATTATATTCTTTAGAGAGACATTTTCAATGAAAATGTACAGTCCACAGGATGCAACTGATAACGGAAAAATTAATATTATAGGAGTAATTCCCGAATTTAAAAAGAAAACAAATTAATTATAACATACAGTTGCTAACGCATCGGGGAGTAATTACATCCGGTTCTAATTGCAGTGTAGAGTTACGCATACTACTTCAGGCGGATTATAGAACCTTGGAGCATCGGCATCACCAAGTCCACGGCTTGAGATAAGAGTCGAATTGTTCTCTATATATATGCCGCCATCATATTTTGGAAAATAATCACCACCATTATCGATTAATCCTCCTACGAACGGGAGCCTGATAATTCCACCATGGGTATGACCTGAGAAAACAAGGTCATATCCATATTCATTTATAAGATAGAAATAATTGCTGCAGTGATACAGAAGTATGTTGAATTTTGATTCGTCTGCGTAGGGCAGAGTCTTGGTTATATATTTAAGATGGCACTTCTGACCGCTGAGTATAATTGAAGAATTGCCACGGGTTATTTCTACGGAATCATCATCTAAGTCCGTTATGTCATATTTACTAAAAAGTGTAAGCAGGGCATCATACTGTCTTGCAGCTTTATTATCTAATTCATGATTGCCCGAAACAGAATAGACAGGTGCAATCTTACTTATTCCTTCAATAAAATCTTCTGTAGAACTCATATCACTGTGGTCTTCGTCTACAATATCGCCTGTAAGAATAATCATATCCGGGTCAGCATCCTTAATCATATTGATTAAATCGTTCTGGTGCTTTCCAAAATTCTTATGATGCAAATCGGAAATCTGTACAATTTTATATCCATCAAAGTCAGCAGGAAGCTTTGTGTTATGATAGGTGTATTTTGTTAATTCTAATTTTGTATCGCAAAATCCTATAATAATATATGAAATAAATATAATAAAAATCAGTGAACTGATAATTAAGGTTTTTTTATGCTTTCTCATTATAATCCTTTCATGCCGAAGCTGTTTTTGTTAATATGATTTGAGATAATATTAGCACAATAAAATAGAATGCGCAAATTCTGATTTTTAATTTACACATTCTATTTATTTTATTGGAGGATACCGGGGTCAAATATATATATACTTACGATAGTATTCATCAGATTGCACAAAAGATTCATATTGCTGTGCTATGATAATAAGATTTTCTAACTATCTGATTCACTTCTAAATATTCTGACAGATATAAAATACGAAATGGTAAATAGTGCTAATCCAAAGAGTACACATATAATACTAATTATGAGCCTCAGATGTGAGATACTATTAATTTTATTGATTATGGTGTAATAATCCTTTGAAACCCAGTATGAAATATCACACATACATATGTAATACAATAATCCGCAGAATATAATTAAAAGAGTAATTGTTTTAAAATTATTGCCCTTTTTAGCACCGAATCTGAACACAAATGGAAGTTCGACAGAAGAGAACAGCATTGTTAAAAGGAAAAGAATGCATATCAGCATTACACATGGTATAAAATTAACATATTTTTTAATGTATATTGTATATGCTGCTAATAAAAGTGACACACATATACCTGACAGCTCACTTAGAATGTAAAAATAATATTTTGAAAGAATATATGTATTTTTGCCGCCGGGAAGTGATATGGCAAATTTGAGCCATCTGCTTTTCTCATCTTTTGATATCGAAACCTGTGAAAAGGCTGAAATGAGCAAAACTGGTAAAGCAATAATAGCGTAACTAATAACTGTGGAAGTGGTATTCTTAGGGCTGTCAACAATAAGAAGCATGGAAAAGTAGAATCCTGTCAGACATAAAATGGAAAACATTATCCATTTGTGTCTGTAAAAATCTTTATATAGATGTCCTAACATAATGTATAGCGCCTCCTTTTCTCAATGTTAAGTGAGATGATGTACGATATTGATATTAATACAGCAACACAAATAGCAATTAATATAGTATAGTGATTGAAAACTGATATGTAATGTTTTACCGTATTACCAAAGCCTGTTAAGTTCCCATTACCGTTTTGTGACAGAAATATAATGGCAGTTATGCATACAAATAAGGTCATAAGACAGACTGCACCGCCAATTTCATCAAAAGCAGTATAGAAAGGGAGAATTAATGCCATAAGCACACACATTATAATCAGTACCTTAAAAAGAATAAGGAATGCAGAAAAGTGAACAGCAATACCCGATATGCGTAAAATAAGCGGGCAAAGTACAATACCGGATAAAAAGCCGATAAAAAGTGTGATGTATGTCAGTAAATAGTCAGCCATTATTTTCTGCCATGGTTTTGCAGGGGTACTGTAAAGCATTTTATTCCAGTTAGATAATTTGTCTTTCGAATGAAAAGTGATAACATCCAAAGCACACAAAAGTGGTGTGGAGGAAATGATATATGTAATCTGACGTATTGTTGTTCTGAAAGAATCCAGCGAAGTGCCTAGATAATGATGCATATTTCCTGAATTAATACTGCTTATTATACAGCCGGTAAAGAATAAAAGTATCAAAAGAATAGAAAGTGTGCTTTTTAATCCATTACGCATAATGTAATAGTTCTTTAATAATAGGGATTTAACCATGGTTATTTACCTCCACTCGTAAACTCATCAGTCACAGGAACATCGGTCAAAGACGTATCAGCCGTAACATCGGTCAAAGACGTATCAGCCACAGGAACACCGGTCGAAGAAATAGGTTCTGATGCATTATTTTTGCCCGATACATAGAAAAGCATAATTTCCTCTAAGTCGGCGTTTTCAATAATTTCATCAGGATATGCATTGATACATGCTTCTTTATTTGAAACCAGAATGTCTGCGCCGAATGCATTTTTACGAATACCCACAATCTCAGTCTTATCAAATAAATTGATTTTGTCTTTTGGACATCTGATAATTCCGTGATTTTCCATAATATTTAATTTAGAATCACTGAAAAGTACTTTGCCATTATTGATAAATGTTATACTGTCGGCAATTCTGTCAAGGTCACTAAGAATGTGAGATGATAATAATATGGTGTGGTTTTCGTCCTGCATATATTCCATAAATATATCAAGGATTTCACTTCTTACAATTGGGTCAAGTCCACTTGTCGGTTCATCCATTATAAGGAGAATGCTGTTGTGAGAAAGGGCAATTGCTATCTGAAGTTTCATACGCATTCCTCTGGAAAAATCACCTGCTTTTTTCTTTAGAGGAAGTGAAAAACGTTTAAGAAAATCATAGTAGGTATGACTATCCCATTCGTTGTAAATATTTCTCATTATTTTTTCAATCTGTCTGGGTGAAAATTCATCAGGAATACAAAGGTCATCATACACCACCCCAATGTTATCTTTGATAAGTGTTTCGTTTCGTACATTGTCAAGTCCGAAAACACTTATATTACCGGCGTCGGATTTGATGACATTTAATATACTTTTAATTGTTGTGCTTTTGCCTGCACCGTTTTGACCGATGAACCCCATTACAGTTCCTTTTTCTACTTTAAATGATACATCATTCAGAGAGAAATTCTCATATTTTTTACATAAATGACTAACCTCAATGGCATTAGTAAAACCTGTATTAAGAGTATTCATAATTAATATTACCTCATTTCTGTATTATTGGTGATTTTATTTAAGCATATGATTAGGTGGAAACTTTGCTGCCATCATAGATAATTTCTAATAATTCCATAAGTTCTTTTTGTGATAAACCGCTTTCGTGAGCCTTATTACAGGCACTTTCTAAAAGTTTTTCTATGATTTTTAAATTTTCTTCACGGTATATGTCAAGTTCAAGCTTCTTCACAAAACTGCCTCTGCCTGTAAATGATTCGATGAAGCCAGCACTTTCTAAGTCCTCATATGCCCGCTTTGTTGTGATTATACTTATGCGGAGTTCTTTTGCCAAAAGGCGCATAGAAGGCAGTGATTCGCCACTTTTTAGTTCGCCCGACATGATTTTTTCTTTAATTTGGTTTGTAATCTGTTCATAAATTGGTATCTTGGCAGAATTACTGATAATTATATTCATAATGCACCTCAAAATGTATATATTAAATATATACAATATATAGTTTATAAAATATTATGTCAATAGAAAAATGAAAATATGTTGAAAAAAAAATAAAAATTGCATATACTTACCTAAAATATAATCCATTATATAAAGGAGAACCGTTATGCAGGAAAAAGAGATATTAGATAAACAGTTTGATTTTTTCAGGGAAATAGATAAAGAGAAAATGATAGGCAGACAGACATACTTATCAGATGGAGTACGTAAGGAAAATGATGCGGAACATGCATGGCATATGGCTGTAATGGCGATTCTGCTAAGCGATTACTCCAATGAGAAAATAGATGTCTTAAAAACTGTTTCTATGATTCTTATTCATGATGTGGTGGAAATAGATGCCGGTGATACATATGCATATGATGAAAATGGTAAAAAGACACAGAGAGAAAGGGAAGTAAAAGCGGCGAAAAGAATATTTGGAATGCTGCCGGAGGAGCAGGCAGCAAAATTCAGAAACCTTTGGGAAGAATTTGAAGCACAGAATACTCCTGAGTCCAGATTTGCAAGGACAATGGATAATATCCAGCCGCTTATATTAAATGATGCGACCGATGGCAAATCGTGGAGAGAGCATGAAGTACATTTAGCGCAGATTCTCAAGAGAAATGTCAATACGGCAAAAGGTTCGGAAACACTGTGGAATTATGCGAAGGAGAACTTTATTGATGCCAATATTCAGAAGGGAAATATAATAAATGATTAGTACAGTAATGTTTTATACGCAGAATATGCGTAAGGAAAAACAAATATTAGAGTTATGCAGAAATTTAAGTATCAGAACAAGAAAACTTAAACAGGCAGATATAAATGTGACGGTAGGAACTCTATCAGGTAATGGAATGATTAAGAATCAGGATAATAAAAAGGCTCCGACAGATTATAAAATGCCTGAACTTATAATATTTTCAGGGCTTACAGAGGAAAAATTGGATGAATTTCTTGCGGAATACAAGAATGCAGGAATTGAAACTATAGGGCTGAAAGCCGTTGTAACTGTTCATAATGCATCATGGAGCATTTATGAACTTACAGAAGAACTGATAAGAGAGAGAACTTCTATGCTATTTGGAGAAAAATGACAGCAATGGAAATGAGAGCAGCGAAATAGCAGTAGTGGAAAACAGAAAATGACAGCAATGGAGACAACTTCTAGAATGGAGGAAACTATGAGTGAAGATATAATGAACAACAAGTGGAAAAAGTTTTTTTCGTATTATAAACCATACAGATTATTATTTACGGCAGATATGTTTTTTGCAATGATTGCGGCAGCCGTTACATTAGTTATTCCGATGATTGTGAGATACATTACCGGAGATGTGGTTTACATGGATAATACAAAGGCATTGACAATAATCACGAAGTTAGCAGTAATAATGGTTATTCTTGTGGCAGTGGCAGCTTTCAGTAATTTTTTTATAGCATATTACGGACATATGATGGGTGCGAAAATGGAATATAATATGAGAAAAGAGATTTTTAGTCATTACCAGAAACTTCCGTTTTCATTTTATGACAATGAAAAAGTCGGACAGTTAATGTCGAGAATAACTAATGACTTATTCGAAATATCGGAGTTGTTTCACCACGGACCTGAAGATATAGTTATTTCGTTTATTAAATTCATTGGTACATTCACAATACTTTTATTTATTAATATAAAACTTGCATTGGTGGCATGTGCCATAATTCCGGTTATGCTTGTATTTGCGTATGTGTTAAATAAAAAGATGAAACGGGCATTTAAGAGAAATCGTGTCAAGTTAGCTGAAATAAATTCACAGATAGAAGATAATTTATCAGGAATCCGTGTGGTAAAATCCTTTGCAAATGAGGATGTCGAGAAAGCGAAATTTGATATCGGCAATCAGGGATTTTTAGACAGTAAGCAGAACAGTTATCGTTATATGGGTGCATATAATTCAGGAATGACAGCATTTACAACATTAATCACAGTTATAGTGGTTACGGCGGGCGGAATATTTGTAAGCAAAGATTTAGTGAACGTAGCAGACATGATAACATTTATTTTATATATTAATAATTTCATAGAACCTGTCAACAAGTTAATTAACTTTACAGAACAGTTTCAGAATGGTATAACAGGATATGAGAGATTTTTAGAAATTCTGACTGTTAATCCTGACATTACAGATGAAAATGCGAAATATGCACCAGATACATTTAAAGGCAATATAGAATTTGAAAATGTATCATTTAGATATGAAGAGGGAACGGAAGAAGTTCTCAGTAATGTGAATCTCAAAGTGGATGCAGGTAAATATGTGGCACTGGTAGGCTCATCAGGAGCAGGAAAGACCACACTTTGCAGTCTTATTCCGAGATTTTATGATGTGTCATCAGGAAGTATTAAGATAGACGGAATGGATATAAAAGAAATAAAATTGAAAAATTTACGCGATAATGTAGGAGTAGTTCAGCAGGAGGTGTATCTGTTTGCAGGAACTGTATACGAGAATATCCGTTATGGACGACCTGGCGCAACTAGAGAGGAAGTCATGGAGGCAGCGAAAAATGCCAATGCTCATGAATTTATTATGGGACTTCCTGACGGATATGACACATATATAGGTCAGCGTGGCGTTAAATTGTCAGGAGGGCAGAAACAGAGGCTTTCTATTGCGAGAGTATTTCTTAAGAATCCGCCGGTACTTATTTTTGATGAGGCTACATCGGCACTTGATAACGAGAGTGAAAAAGTAGTTCAGGAGTCATTAGAAATATTAGCAAAAAACAGAACTACATTTGTAATAGCCCATAGGCTTTCAACCATCAGAAATGCCGAAAGGATAATTGTCCTTACGGAAAATGGCATAGAAGAACAGGGAACTCACGAAGAATTACTTGAAAAACATGGAGTTTATTACGAACTTTATAATATATGATGGAGGAAAATCAGATGATATCAAAGAAGATGAAAGGTTACATTCAGGGAAGTTCTGTAATCAGGGCAATGTTTGAAGAAGGCAAGAAGATGGCAGCCATCTATGGTGCCGACAATGTATATGATTTCAGTCTTGGTAATCCAAACGTTCCTGCACCAAAGGAAGTAAATCAGGCTGTTAAGAGAATTCTTGATGAAGAAGAGGCAACAATGGTTCATGGATATATGAGCAATTCAGGCTATGAAGATGTTCGTGAGACGATTGCACAAAGCATAAACAGAAGGTTTGGTACACATTTTAATCAGGAAAATATTGTGATGACAGTCGGGGCAGCAGGCGGACTTAACGTAATACTTAAGACCTTATTAAATCCGGAAGATGAAGTAATTGTATTTGCGCCATTTTTCGGAGAATATAAGTCATATACAGCAAATTATGATGGAAAACTTGTGGTGATTTCAGCAGACACAGAGCATTTTCAGTTGAATCTTGAAGAGTTTGAGAAGAAAATCAATAAAAGGACAAAGGCAGTAATTGTTAACAACCCTAATAATCCTACAGGTGTTGTTTATTCAGAAGAAACAATTATTAAACTTGCTGAGATTCTAGACAGAAAGCAAGAGGAATTAGGAACAGACATTTATCTTATCTCTGATGAACCCTATCGTGAACTTGTATATGATGGAGCAGAGGTGGTATACCTTACTAAATATTATAAGAATACAATTGTGGGATATTCATACAGTAAATCACTTTCACTTCCCGGCGAAAGAATCGGTTATCTTGTGCTTCCGGATGAATTATCAGACAGTGCAGACATTAAATCAGGAGCAAATGTAGCCACAAGAATTCTTGGCTTTGTAAATGCACCATCACTTATGCAGCGGGCGGTGGCAGCATGTGTGGACACAGAGGTAAATATTGAACCATATAATAGAAATCGTGAACTTTTATATAGCAGTTTATGTGAATACGGCTATAAATGTATCAAACCACAGGGAGCATTTTACTTATTTGTTAAAACTCCGGGAGATGAGAAAGATTTTGTAAATGCTGCTAAGAAGCATAATATATTAGTGGTTCCGGGAAGTGCATTTATGTGTCCGGGATATGTAAGAATTGCTTATTGTGTATCATATGAGACAATTAAGAATTCATTAGATGGCTTTAAGAAACTCTCTGATGAATTCAAATAATAGTACAGAATAATAATGTGATTATTTGTGAAATTATATATGGAATACGAGAGCGGCATCTAATCAAATATACCAATGTGCCGCAGAAATGAGGAAAATATGAAGGAATGGAAAAATAATATCAGAAAAGTGGTACCCTATGTTCCGGGAGAACAGCCACAGCGACCTGTAATTAAACTGAATACAAATGAGAATCCTTACCCACCGGCACCTGGTGTACAAAAGGCATCTGAAGAATTGGATTCAGACTGTTTAAGACTCTATCCGGACCCGGATTGTATGTCGCTTAGAAATGAATTAGCATCATATTATGGATTTAATTCCGAAAACATATTTGTGGGTGTCGGCTCTGATGATGTATTATCAGTTGCATTTATGACTTTTTTTAATTCAGATAAGAAACTTTTATTCCCTGATATTACATATTCATTCTACAGTGTGTGGGCGGACCTTTATAACATTCCATATGAGAAAATTCCTGTAGATGAGAATTTCAGGATTATTAAGGAAGACTACTACAAGGAAAACGGCGGTGTAATATTTGCAAATCCAAATGCTCCCACAGCCATATATGAATCAGTGGATTTTGTGGAAGATATAGTAAAGCATAATCAGGATGTAATCGTAATTGTGGACGAAGCCTATATTGACTTTGGAGGTGAGTCTGCCATGAGACTTTTAAGTAAATATGACAATCTTCTTGTGGTTCAGACATTTTCTAAATCACGTTCAATGGCAGGAATGAGAATAGGATATGCAGTTGGTAATCCTGAACTTATAAAGGCAATGAATGACGTTAAATTCTCAATCAATTCTTATACAATGAACCAGAATTCATTAAAGGTAGGAATTGAAGCTGTTAAGGATAAGGCATATTTCGAAGAGGGTCTTAAGAAAATCATTAGTACAAGGGAAAATACTAAGAAAGAATTAGAGAAACTCGGATTTGAATTTACTGACTCAAAGGCAAACTTTATATTTGCATCACATAAGAAATACAGTGCAAAAGAGATATTTGAATACCTTAAGATGAAAGATATATTTGTAAGATATTTTGGCTCAGCAAGAATAGATAATTATCTTAGAATTACAATCGGAACAGATGAAGAGATGGCTAAATTAGTAGAAACATTAAAAGGATTTACAGTATAGAATTAAGGTACTAAGAAGTATATTTTAGGGTGTATTCATTGATTTTGCAAAAGAATGTTGTGGTATATATAAATTACCCGACAGGAGGAGGTAATTTTGAACTCATATATTTATCTACTATGTATTCTTTTCCCACTTATAATGTTGTGGCTGGGCGAAAAACGAGATGAAAAAATTATAATAACAAGAAAAATTAATAAAAAGAGAAATAAAGAAGGGAGACTTGAAATGGTAGAATTTGCAAAACAGTTTATTGGAAAAGAATGTCTTATTTATACTTTTAACTCACAGGTAACAGGAACAATTAAAGAGGTATCCGACAGTGCGATGCTAATTGAAAGCAATAAGAATACTGAGGTGATTAATCTGGATTATGTTGTGAGAATCAGAGAATATCCGACAGGCAAGAATGGCAAGAAGAAATCAGTTGTGTTGGATTAGAAAGGCAGGAAAGAATGAAGAAATTTATTATTGGTTTGGTTAGTGGCGTTGTGGGGGCGGCTATTAATTCAGCACAACTTATATTTGCATCGGATATAGAAACAGAAGTATATATTTCAACAGCTATTACATGGATTGCAATAGGAATTTTAATTGCAGCATGTAACTTTAAAATAAATGGAATTTTAAAAGGTATTGTTGTTTCAATATTAGTGTCAGCATCTTCATTAGTATACACGATTACATCATCTTTTACGGGGGCATTATGGACTATAGCTGTGACAGTTATAGTTGGTGCAATTATGGGATATTGTATTGATAATAAAAAGCCTTGACACTAACGCTGCGTCAGGGCTTATATTTTTCTTACACGGAAGGAGGTAAAACTTATGATGACGGTAAATGAAGTTAGTAAAATAACGGGAGTGAGTATACGCACTCTTCACTATTATGACCAAATAGGATTACTGCACCCTACAGGGACAACAAGTTCAGGATACAGGCTTTATGACGATACGGCTTTAGAGAAAATGCAGCAAATTTTATTATTTCGTGAGTTAGAATTTTCACTTAGGGATATAAACCGAATTATAAATGACAACAGTTTCGACAGAGATAAGGCATTGAATCAGCAGATAGAACTGTTGACTTAAAAAAAAGAGCATTTAGAAGAATTAATTACTTTTGCCCGTGAAATAAAAATGATAGGAGATAAAAATATGGATTTTGAAGCATTTGATACTAAGAAAATTGAAGAATACAAGAAACAGGCAAAAGAACAGTGGGGTAAAACCGCAGCATATAAGGAGTTTGAACAGAAAGATAAGAATAGAAGCAAGGCGGAACAGTCAGTGATAAATAATGGATTAATGAAATTGCTTGCAGAGTTTGGAAAAATGATATCTGAACTTCCGGAAAGTGATAAAATTCAAAAAAAGATTGAAGAATTGCAGAATTATATTACAGTGAATTTTTATACCTGCACGAAGGAAATCTTATCAGGACTTGGCAAAATGTATGCAGCTGAGGGTGAATTTAAAGAAAATATAGATAAAGCAGGTGGAAATGGCTGTGCAGAATTTATATCAAAAGCAATAGAGATATATTGCAGATAAGGAATTATAGAAAACAGAAGATTTAGATTATGTATGAAAATATATAATTCTGAAAACCTAATATAGTGTAATTAAACATTATATTAGGTTTTTTTGAGTGAAGTTTTAAAATTGGTAATAAATATATTAAAATATATTGACAAAATAAAGAGATAGTACTATTATAAACATATGAACAGATATTCATATGTTTGAACGAACAGATATTATGATTTTAATAGAAAGCGAGGTAAATATGCAGAAATTAGATGAAGAAAGATGTGAAGTGGAGCATCATCATGAAAATGTGGTAGAAAAAGTTTCGAAAATAATGCCGGATGAAGAAATGTTATATGATTTGGCAGATTTTTATAAAGTTTTTGCAGATTCCACAAGAATAAAAATATTGTATGCATTACTTCAGTCAGAGTTATGTGTGTGTGATTTGGCAGAAGTGCTTGGTGCAAGCCAGTCCGCCGTTTCTCATCAACTTAGAATGCTTAAGCAGATGAAGTTAGTTAAATTCAGAAGAGAGGGTAAGACAATATTTTATTCATTATCAGATGACCATATACAGAACATATTAAGTCAGGGATTTGAGCATATTATGGAATAATTATTAAGAAAAACATATATTATTAGAAATATTTGAAAGGACGGTATTAATTATGAAAAGAGCATATAAATTAGAAGAGTTAGACTGTGCAAACTGTGCGGCAAAAATGGAGAGAGCAGCCGCTAAGGTAGAGGGTGTTAAGGCGGTATCAATCAATTTTATGTCACAGAAACTCACACTTGAGGCAGATGATGAGGTATTTGCAGACATACTTGATAAAGTTGAAAAAGTAATGAAATCAGTTGAGAAAGATGTAAGCGTAGTAAGATAATCTGAAAGGGTGAATATATGAAGAAATTAAAGAAAAGATTATATAGAATAATTGCAGGATTGATAGTTTTTCTTATTGCAATGTTTTTACCGATTGGAAATATTATCTCGGTCAGCGATGCAATGTTAGATAATATTGAATTATGTATGTTTTTAGCGGCTTATTTAATCGTAGGTGGAGATGTTGTAAAAGAGGCGGCAGAGAACATAATGCATGGTCAGATTTTTGATGAAAATTTCCTAATGACCGTGGCGACCATTGGAGCATTTCTAGTTTCTGAATATCCTGAGGCGGTTGCAGTTATGCTGTTCTATCAGGTAGGAGAACTATTCCAGTCATATGCCGTTAATAAGTCTAGAAAATCAATTGCAGAGTTGATGGATATAAGACCGGACTATGCATTTGTTAAAGAAGAAGACGGAAATCTTGCAAAAAAAGACCCTTATGACGTAAAGGTCGGCAATATCATTGTAGTAAAACCGGGTGAGAAAGTTGCATTGGACGGTAAAGTGGTTAAAGGCAGTGCCAGTCTTGATGTTTCAACACTTACAGGGGAAAGTCTTCTTAGAGATGTTGAGGCAGGTGATGACATAATCAGTGGCTCTATTAATAAGAACGGACTTATTGAAATAGAAGTTACGAAAGAATTTTCGGAATCAACGGTGTCGAAGATATTGGATTTGGTTGAGAATGCCAGTGATAAAAAGGCAGAAACAGAGAATTTTATTACAAAATTTGCGAAATGGTATACGCCTATTGTATGCGTGCTGGCACTTATAATAGCAATTTTGCCTCCCATTATTTTATCACAGGCATTTTCGGGCTGGATATACAGGGCTCTTACATTTTTAGTTATTTCATGCCCATGTGCGCTTGTTATTTCGGTACCGCTAAGTTTCTTTGGTGGTCTTGGAGGTGCATCGGCAAATGGTGTTCTTATTAAGGGAAGTAATTATTTAGAGGCGCTTTCAAAATGTACAACAATAGTTTTTGATAAAACAGGGACACTTACAAAGGGAACCTTTAATGTGACGGAGATTAATCCGGCAGCAGGCGTTGATAAAACTGAAGTATTGAAATATGCAGCGATGGGCGAAAGTTTTTCGAATCATCCGATTGGATTATCAATTAAAAAATCATATTATGAATCATTTAATTCAACAGAAAAGGACCTTACAGCTATTACAGAAAATGCAGTGGTAAATGAAATAGCAGGTCATGGAACAGAAGTGAAGATAAATGGTGAAGACATATTTGTGGGAAATGGCAGATTGATGACTAAGAATCATACAGTATACCAAGAATATACAGGTATTGGAACGGTTGTATATGTTGCTGTAGGTAATAAATATATTGGAAATATTGTTATTTCAGATGAAGTAAAAGAGAATTCAAAGGAAACTATTTCTAAATTGAATAAATTAGGGGTAAATGAAACTGTAATGCTGACCGGTGACAGAAATGCTATCGGAGCATTGGTAGCAAAAGAACTTGGAATAAAGAAGGTATGTGCTGAACTTCTTCCGGGTGATAAGGTAGATAAATTAGAAGAATTATTAAAGTCTGATAAACAAAACGGAACGTTAGCATATGTAGGTGACGGAATAAATGATGCACCGGTACTTGCAAGAGCAGATGTGGGTATTGCCATGGGAGCATTGGGCTCAGATGCAGCAATAGAAGCAGCGGATATTGTACTTATGGACGATAATCCTTTAGGAATAGTCAAAGCCATAAAAATTGCCAGAAAGACAATGAAAATTGCTAAAGAGAACATCACATTTGCCATTGGAGTGAAGATACTTGTTCTCATATTTGCAGCGGTAGGCTTTGCAAATATGTGGGCGGCTGTTTTTGCCGATGTAGGAGTAGCAGTAATTGCAATACTTAATGCATTAAGAGCGCTTAAAATGCCGAAATAAATCACATGAATGCCCATAAATCCGAAATCCGAAACGTGCGGAGTGATTGGCTCAAAATATAAAAATAATTTATGTGTCCCAGAATAAATACAAAGGACATAGAATTTTTATAAGAATTGTAAGATGTAAAAAGAACCTCAGATGTTCAAAATGATATATAAATTGCAGTATAGGCAAAAAAATATCAAAAGAATATCTGGGGTTCAAACTATTTTATAAATTAA
>CAZQRO010000034.1:0-20369 GCA_964595785.1 uncultured Eubacterium sp. | reverse complement strand
TACCTTTCGCATCTGCTCAAGCAGGCTTATAGTTGCAAATTTTGGGAATATATGCTATGTTATACTGAAATCGATTAGGAAAATGAGGTATAATGAATCATGGGAAAAGGATATGTACAGGTTTTTTGTGGTAATGGAGAGGGGAAATCTTCAGCTGCCATAGGAAAGGGGATACTAAGCGCAATAGATGGTAATCAGGTTATCGTTGTTCAGTTTATGAAAGAGAAAAACGATAATGAGAGCAAATTTTTCCAAAGACTTGAGCCTGAGATAAAACTTTTTCGTTTTGAGAAAATGGAAATATGTTTTAATGAATTATCTGATGAGAAAAAAAAAGAAGAAGTAACTAATATGAGAAATGGTTTAAATTATGCCAAAAAGGTATTAGTCACAGGTGAGTGTGATGTCCTTATATTAGATGAAGTTCTTGGATTAGTTGACGAAGGCATTATTGAGTGTGAGGAATTATATCCTATACTTGATTCTAAATCAGAAGAGACAACAATTATTATGACTGGAAGAGTTATGCCTGATAAGTTAATTAATTACGTTAACAGTGTTTCAAATATTGAAACTTTGCGTTGACAATAAATATATATAGTGATATTATTTTTATAAATAAGTTTTACTTATTGAGTAGAGGTTGCGTATCATATAAGTATTCTGATGGATGTGTCAGGCATGTGTGAAGTCAGAAAAAAGGGTGCTACGCCGAAAGAGTATCTGTCCTGAACGGATATTTCTTGGGCATATGGTTAAGAATCATATGACTGTCATCTTAGTTAAGATGGTGAGCTACAGACGTATGAATATCATATCGACTAACAGAGCTGACCATTATGGTCAGCTCTTTATTCATTTTATGGAAATAGCTTGTCACATAACCGACTATGGATAAAGGTTTAGCAGCAGTTTATAGAGAAATTATTGCTGTACTTATTGTTGTACTGTTACAAAGTTTGAATGAAAAAAATAAAAAGGATAAGTGAGGCCCGATTCTTTCAAACTCATGGGCATTTTCACATTTAAGAAAGTAATGTATATTATATACAAATGTGGAACACGGGTGATTATATGTCAATATTTACTGGTGCAGGTGTCGCAATCGTTACACCAATGAATGAAACTGGAAGTGTAAATTTTGAAAAACTTGGAGAAATAATTGAATATCAAATTGCACGTAAGACAGATGCAATTATTATTTGTGGAACAACCGGGGAGTCTTCAACATTATCTCATGAAGAACATTTGGCCTGTATTAAATATGCAGTTGATAAAACAGCAAAAAGAATACCTGTTGTGGCAGGAACAGGTTCAAATTCAACGGAAACAGCTATATATCTTTCAACAGAAGCTCAAAAATATGGAGTTGACGGACTTTTATTAGTTACACCTTATTACAATAAAGCAACACAAAACGGATTAATTGAACATTTTACAGCAGTTGCTAACAGTGTTAATGTACCAATAATTTTATATAATGTACCAAGTCGTACAGGATGTAATATTTTACCTGAGACAGTCGTTAAAATTGCTGAAAAAGCTAAAAATGTGGTTGCTGTTAAAGAAGCCAGTGGCAATATTTCACAGGTTGCAAAACTTGCAAAACTTATTAATGAGAATAATTTAGAATTTGATATTTATTCAGGAAATGATGATCAGATAGTGCCTGTACTATCATTAGGCGGAAAAGGTGTTATATCTGTTCTTTCGAATATCGCACCTGAAAAGACACATAATATTGTAGCAGAATATCTCGAAGGAAATGTTTATGAAAGTCTTGCATTACAATTAGAAGCGCTTGATGTAATAGACGGATTATTCTGTGAAGTTAATCCTATACCTGTTAAAGCAGCAATGAATATGATGGGCTTTAATGTAGGACCTCTTAGAAGACCACTTACAGTTATGGAAGATGCGCATCAGAAAATATTAAAAGAAGCCATGATTTCATATGGAATAGAAGTGCAATAACTGCACATTATATTTATACTAAATGACAATCGTAATATACGGTTAGGAGAGAGGAAGTTTGTTAATATGACAAAAATAATAATGCACGGATGTAATGGCAAAATGGGTCAGGTTATCACACATCTTGTGGAAGAAGATAATGATTCGGAAATTGTTGCCGGAATAGATATTTTCGATGGTATATCAAATACTTATCCTGTTTTTAAAAATATAGAGGAATGTAATGTTAATGCAGATGTTGTAATAGATTTTTCGTCATCAAAAGCCGTTGATTCTTTATTAAAGTATTGCAGAGAACAAAAATTACCATTGGTATTGTGTTCAACAGGTCTGTCAGAAGAACAGATTTTTGCCGCTCATGATTTGAGTAAAGAAATACCTGTACTTAAATCAGGAAATATGTCTCTTGGTATTAACACAGTAATGAAAATGTTAAAAGATGTGTCAAAATTATTGTCTGATGCAGGATATGACATTGAAATTATCGAGAAACATCATAATCAGAAAGTTGATGCACCGAGTGGAACAGCACTTATGTTAGCTGATACGATTAATGAACAGTTAGACTGTGAATATAAATATGTTTATGACAGAAGTAATACCAGAGAAAAAAGAAGCAAGAAAGAAATAGGTATTTCAGCAGTTCGCGGAGGTACAATTGTTGGTGACCATGATGTTATTTTTGCAGGACCTGATGAAGTTATTCAGATAACACACAGGGCATATTCTAAAGGCGTGTTTGCAAAAGGTGCATTAGAAGCTGCAAAATTCCTTGCTGGTAAACCAGCCGGATTTTATGACATGAGTGATGTCATTGATTAACATTAATTTCCATATTAAATAATTATAATAAGTCTTCTAAATGGTTATATTATTAGAGAGATATGATGGGCTTTATCTCTTATAATATAATCTTAGGAGGCTTATTTAATGAAAAAATGTGAACACAAAAAACAGAGAAAAATATTACTTATTGCAATGATAGTTGCCACATATATGTTAATGGCGACAGCTTGTGGTACAGATAACAATGACAATTCGTCTAAAACAACAGGTAATGCAGGAAAAGAATCAACATCTTAAAATGAGAGTGTAAATAACGGTTCGACTAATGCAGCAGATACAAATAAGAAAAACACATCAGATGGAATTGTTGATAATATAGGTGATGATGTAGAACGAGGCTTAGATGATATCGCAAATGATATTGACGGAAATAATAATTCAACCAGAAACAACTCTAATGTAAACAGTTCAACAGCAGGACAGTAATTCTATAAATAATTTTGCGAAATTAATTATGTATACAATTCAGATGTTAAAAAAATACCGGTATGAGATTTTAATCATACCGGTATTTTTTAAAAGAAATCATATTATGCTGATGTTGGTATCAAATGGAGTTATTATCAGCAGTGTTTCTATCTGACTGATTTCTTTCCTTGCGCAGAATGAGATAAAGACCTATTGGCAGAAGTAAAAGACTTATCCATTGAGATGTGGATACACCAAACAAAATACCACGTTCGACATCACCTCTTAGGAATTCTAATGAGAATCGAATCCCGGCATAACACATAAGGTATATGCCAAGTATGCTCCCTTTCTTTCTGACTTTTCGGGCAAAAAACATCAATACTAAGAATAACAGGAAGTTAATTCCTGACTCTAAAAGCTGGACAGGAAATCTTGAAACATTGTTAAGTTCACTGACAAATTCATTTTCAGGAAAATGTACCGCAAATCTTCCGTGATATTCAATTCCATAACAACAGCCGCCCATAAAGCAGCCGATTCTTCCAAATGCATGAACAAGAGGAATTACAGGTGCTATAATATTAATCATTGATCCGAAATCAATTTTAAACCATCTGCAGTAAAACCAATAACCAAACACTGCTCCGATTAAACCGCCATAGAATACATAACCTCCAAAGGCATATGAAATAGTTTCAAAAACATGTGTTTTAACAAAAGAAAAGTTCTGAACAATTTCAGGAATGATGGTTATAATATAAAGAACCTTTGCTCCAACTATCATGCCTACACAGGCTAAAATGGTGGAAAGAGTTATATCTGTCTTTTCTATATTATATTTTTTTGAAGTAAACAGGGCGATTAATACCCCGATTATAATTCCTATAAAAATAACAGTTCCATAGGTGGGAAGTTCAATGGGACCAAGGTATAATATTGGATGCATAATTTTATTTCCTTTCGTAAAAAAATAATTCAAAAAACATTTTACCATATAAATAAAAAAGTTGCACTATGGGATTTTCAAATATATTGAGACATTACAAATTATCTGAATAGAATAATAAAAAATGTATATAGAAGAGGGTATAAATGGCATATACAGTTATACTTGATGCCGGACATGGCGGAGAGGATTTTGGTGCAACATATAATGGCAGAAAGGAAAAAGATGACACATTAAAACTTGTTATGGCAATCGGAAAAATATTGCAGGATAATTGTGTAAATGTAGAATACACAAGAACAACCGATGTATATAATACACCATATGAGAAAGCTGTAATCGCAAATAATTCAAATGCAGATTTTTTTGTATCACTTCACAGAAATGCTTATAACACACCAAATACAACAAAAGGTATAGAGACACTTGTATATAATGATGAAGGTATTAAGGCTGAAATGGCAAGAAATATCAATTCAATGAGATTGCATATGCAATTGCTGAGGGAATAATTGAAACAATAGGTGCCGGTTGTAATATATATAATAATTCAGGAAGTACAAACAGCAATATGAATAGCAATCAGAACAGCAATATGAATGGTAATATGAACAGTAATAATCAGAGTACCGGAAATACAAGGAAATTGTACAGAGTACAGGTTGGAGCCTACAGAGATAAAAAATATGCAGATGAACTTCTTAATGAACTAAAGGATGAAGGATATCCAGCTTTTATTGTTATGCAGGATGGATTATATAAAGTTCAGTCAGGTGCATTTGCTGTTTTAGATAATGCTGTAAGAATGGAAGACAGATTGCGAAGAGCTGGATATAATACATTTATTACTACTTAAGTACTTGACAATTAACAAGTGATGATAGATAATATTCATAGTTTGCAGGGGAACTCCCGTGAGTTGAGAAGGTATAACCTGACCCTTTGAACCTGTCGGTTAACACTGTCGTAGGGAGCAATCATTTGAAATATGTGAGGCTGTCGTATGATATGGCAGCCTCTTTTTGTTTTATATGGAAATGATTTAAATTTTTCAGGTAAAATAGAACATTTGTGCTAATGATGCAGAAACGCATGCGTTTAATGAAGACAAAATTATAATGAAAAGAGGCTTTTTATTTAATGGAAAAAGACAAAATTGTAAAATTAATAAGCAAGGTACGTGAAAATGTACCATTAGTGCATAATATAACAAATTATGTAACAGTGAATGATTGTGCGAATGCTATACTTGCAATCGGTGCATCACCTATAATGGCAGATGATATATTAGAAGCAGCAGATATTACTTCTATATCTAAGGCACTTGTAATTAATATAGGAACGCTCAATCAACGAACCATAGAATCTATGGTGGAATCCGGTAAAAGAGCAAATGATATTGGTATTCCGGTAGTATTTGACCCTGTTGGTGCAGGTGCTTCCGCATTTAGAAACGATACAGTTAAAAAGATACTTGACAATGTTAAGATATCTATAATTAGAGCAAATCTATCTGAAATGTCATATATAGCCGGAATCAGTGTTTCTACAAAAGGTGTTGATTCTTCTGAAGCAGACGCTGGAAATGATGCTGTTGAAGTGGTTAGAAATGTTGCAAAGAGATATAATTGTGTGGCAGCCGTAACAGGTGCAACAGATGTTATATCTGATGGAGAAAAGGTTGCAAAATTAAGCAATGGAGATAAACTTTTATCAAAGGTTACAGGAACAGGCTGTATGGCATCTGCTTTAGTCGGTTCATATGCAGGAGCAGCACATATATCTGAAGAATTTGATTATTTTCATGCAGCAGTTGCGGGAATTGCATCAATGGGAATTGCAGGTGAGTTAGCTATGAAATCTTCTGAATCAGGAATTGGAAGTTATCATATAGATATAATAAATGGTTTAAGTAAAATGGATGAAAAATTAATGTCTGACATGATAAAATTGACGGAGGTTAGTGTTTGAAATGAATAAGAATATTGATTATACTTTATATCTTTGTACAGACAGGGATTTGATGAGTTCAGATACAATAGAAGAAAGTGTTGAACTGGCCACAAAAGGCGGCTGCACAGTTATTCAGCTCAGAGAAAAAGACTGTTCGTCAAAAGATTTTTACGAATTAGCAGTACGGGTTAAGAAAATAACGGATAGATATAATGTACCACTTATTATTAATGACAGAGTTGACATTGCCATGGCTGTAGATGCTGCAGGTGTCCATATTGGACAGAATGATTTGCCGGCAGATGTAGTAAGACAGATAATTGGTAAAGATAAAATAATTGGTGTGTCTGCTGCTAAGTTAGAAGAAGCTGTTAAAGCGGTGGAAGATGGAGCAGATTATCTTGGAATTGGTGCTATGTATGCAACTGATACCAAAACAGATGCAAGACCTGTTACCATGGACGAATTAAAAGAAATACGAACAAAGGTTGATGTTCCAATAGTTGTTATTGGTGGGATTAATATGAGAACATTACCTGATTTCAAAAATATCGGAATTGACGGATTAGCTGTTGTATCTGCAATTGTGGCAAAGGATGATGTTGAAAAAGCAGCAAGAGATATGTATAGAGCATTTACATCATAAGCTTTAGAGTTATATAAAACTATGTCATGGAGGTAAAATAATGATTAATATAGATTCTTATGATGGAGTAATATTTGATTTAGACGGAACTCTTATTGATTCCATGGGGGTATGGAGTCAGATAGATGTTGATTTTCTTGGCAAAAGAGGTTTTGAAGTTCCTATGGATTATATGACAGCCATAACACCGATGGGATTTGAAGCCACGGCAGATTATACAATTAAAAGATTTAATTTAAATGAAACAAGAGAAGATTTGATTAAAGAATGGCATGATATGGCAATTGAAGCTTATTCCTATTATGTTAAACTTAAACCCGGTGCAAAGGAATATGTTGAATATTTACATAAAAATGGTAAAATAATGGCAGTAGCAACAGCATCAGATATGCGTCTTGTTGAACCTGTATTAAAAAATAACAATATTTTTCATTATTTTCAAAATATTACTACCGTAAAAGAAGTTAATCGCGGTAAGGGATTTCCGGATATTTATGATATGATAGCTCGAAAAATGAATATATCAACAGAGAAATGTATTGTGTTTGAAGATATTTTAGCAGGAATAAAAGGCGCAAAAGCTGGCGGTTATACAACGATTGGTGTGTATGATGTACATTCCTGTGAGAATCAGGAACAGCTAAAAAATGAGTGTGACAAATACATTTGTGATTTTAAGGAAATGATAGGTAATTGTATGGAACCGGGCGAATATAATAAGACTTCTTAAAATAATATAATAAAATAACTATAGAAATTAAGATAAAAGGTTGAAAGAAATTTAAATTAAAGAAAGGAAAATGCACCTGCCCTTTCTTTCAACTTGATTATTTGGGCAGTATCGCAAGCAGGCTTGTGATATGCATGGGAATAAAAATGAGAGAATACTGTACACAGATGGAAGCAGCAAAAAAAGAAATTGTAACACCGGAGATGGAGATTGTTTCAGCAAAAGAAGATATGAACGTTAATGAACTTATGAAACTAATGGCAAAAGGACAGGTGGTTATTCCGGCAAATATTAACCATAATTCTCTTTCACCTGAAGGAATCGGTAAAGGATTAAAGACTAAAATAAATGTAAATCTTGGTATTTCCGGTGATAAGAAAGATTATGACCTGGAAATGGACAAAGTAAATATGGCAATCGACTTTGGCTGTGAGGCAATAATGGATCTTAGTAACTATGGTAAAACCAATACATTCAGAAATGAACTGATTAAAATGTCACCTGCAATGATTGGTACTGTTCCAATGTATGATGCAATAGGATATCTTGAAAAGGATTTATTAGAAATTACAGCTAAGGATTTCTTAAGAGTTGTGGAAGCGCATGCTAAAGAAGGTGTGGATTTTCAGACAATTCATGCAGGAATTAACAAAAGAGCCGTTGAAACATTTAAGCGTGAAGGCAGAGTAATGAATATTGTTTCACGCGGTGGTTCATTATTATTTGCATGGATGGAAATGACAGGAAATGAAAATCCGTTTTTTGAATATTATGATGAAGTTTTAGAGATTTTCAGAAAGTATGATGTTACAATAAGTCTTGGTGATGCATTAAGACCGGGATGTATCGAGGACAGTACCGATGCAGGACAGATTGCTGAATTAATTGAACTTGGTAATCTTACAAAACGTGCATGGGATAAAGATGTACAGGTAATGGTAGAAGGACCTGGACATATGGCGATGAATGAAATTGCTGCAAATATGGCTATTGAAAAGAGAATCTGCCATGAGGCACCTTTTTATGTACTCGGACCTTTAGTAACTGACATTGCACCGGGATATGATCATATTACATCAGCAATCGGTGGTGCAATTGCAGCAGCAAACGGAGCAGATTTCCTGTGTTATGTTACACCTGCCGAACATTTACGTTTACCTGATGCAGCAGATGTTAAAGAAGGAATTATAGCTTCTAAGATTGCAGCGCATGCGGCTGATATTGCAAAGGGAATTAAAGGTGCAAGAGACATTGATAATAAGATGAGTGCTGCCAGACATAAACTTGATTGGGAAGAAATGTTTAAATATGCTATTGACGGCGAGAAAGCAAAAAGATATTATGATAGTGTACCACTTGAAGAGAGACATACATGCTCGATGTGTGGTAAAATGTGTGCAGTAAGAACAACTAATAAAATTCTTGCAGGAGAAAAGGTTGAATTCTGTACAGAAAAATAGATAGAAAAGGAAATGCAGAATTGAATAAAATAATTAAGGAAATTAATGATAATAAAAATCTTGAGATGAATTTACCGGTTTATGCAAATTATCTTACAAATCTGTATAACAAAAGTGCAGCCGTTGAAATGGCAATGGATTACTATACATTTTATGAAATGCTTAGTGACGGTGAGTATAATGATGACAAATTAAAAGCCTGTACTGAAGAATTTAATAATATAGTGAAAACATATGTGTTGAATCGAAAGGCTGATGAGTCAAGAGAAGAGGGAATTTCTAAAATTGATTCTCTTAGAAACAAAGTATATAGAATCGTAGATGTTTTAGCAGCATATGCGGATGTTTTTTCAAGATATGAATATGTATCAAACAGATGTGAATACTTATTTAAAGAAGTACAAACTGACACTAAATATACAGATGAAGATTTTACAAGAGATATAATGCAGTATATCTTTTCTTATGAAGACAATACCGTTATTAACAGTAAAATCTGTGAAATAATAGCAGAACTTCCGTTACGGCTCACTAAGAATAAGTTTTTTGAATTATTAAGTGATGGACTCAGCGTCTATAGTAAAACTGACAAAACTGCTATTGATGATTTTGTGTATATATTAAAATCATCGTCAATGCTGGTTCTTCCAGAGAATTTAGAAGAATATTCTGAACTTAATTCTATATATAAAATGTTAAGAGAGATTAACTATTCAGATATTACAAAGGAACAATTTGAGAATCTGGAGAATGAATTAAGATATGCGGCTGATTTTATTGATAGCGAGACTAATATGTTCATGATGCTTCAGGAACTGGTTAATAAAGCATATGTAATGATTTTGTCAATTCCATATGCAGAGGTACCTGATAGGGAAACTGATTGCAGTAACAATATAATACGTGCAGTTAATGAAAGTTTTAGTGATAATGAATATATTACTTTACCGGATGAAATTACAGATTTGTTTGCATTTTTAGAAGGTGTTCCTGAAAGTATTCATGAAAGAATTGATAATGTGGAATATGCACTTGATAATATAAAGAATAATCATCTTAGTATAGTAAAGAGTATTATGGCAGATAATATTTATCAGGGATTATTTCTTTCGCAGAACCTTCTATCAGACAGTTTGTTTGTGGATTTAACAGAAGTTCAGGCTGTATTCGACCCTGTCAGCAGTTTAGAGCAGAAAGATTTTGATGCTGCGGTGTATATTGCCAAGGCAAGAGATGAATTGATTACTCTTCTTTCTGAATTCTTTAAAAATAACCAGAAACAGGTAAATCGTTCAGTTATGGCATTGATTATTTCAAGGCTTCCGGTATTTTTTAATAATATTACAGAGATACAGGATTATGTCTATAATTCATTGTCAAATTGCACCAATAAGTCAGAGAAACAGGCATCTGTTGAAATTATAAAATGTATTATAAATGAAAATTGAGGTTTTTTGAATGGAATGGTATAATAATCTCTATATTGGAAAAAATGCTAAAAGAAGAAAGCATAAGATAATAATGCGTGTCATAAGGCGAAAGCCCCAGATAGGTATTTATCTGATAACGTTACCTGTTAATGAGGCTAATTCACTTGAAATATATCCATCATACATATTACTTCAGAAATATTACCGCAAAAAGAAAATGATGGTAGTCGGAATTTCGGAAGGATATGATGAGGCTTTGCAGATTATGCAGGATATTATAATGGATTGTTATAATGAAACGGGACAGTTTTTAGTAAGCCGCATGATAGAGAAGCACAAGTAAAATGATTGTAAGGAAGTAGAGCGCATGCTACATATAATATTAACAATTTTAAAAATAATCGGAATTATCATATTAGTAATATTAAGCTTAATTATTCTGATTGCAGCATGTATACTTTTTGTTCCAATTAGGTATAGTGCTGATATTTCATATGAAAAAGAACTCTCTGCAAAAGCTAAGATTACTTATTTATTGCATTTTATAACCATAAGATATGATAATAGGAATGGAAATAACATTGTTGTTAAAATATTCGGAATAAAAACGCGTTTCTTTAATAAAGAGCTTAAGAAAAAAGAAAAAGAATACGATAAAGAAACCGAGATGTTTGAAAAAATGTCACGGAAAATTTCAAAGACTGATTTAAAAATGCCTGAAAAATATGAACAGTTTAAGAAGATTGACGAAGCAAGGGATGAACTTGTGGATTCAGACAGTGATTCAGAAAAAAATAATTTTAATGATAATATAACAGATGATGAATATAAGTCTGATTCAGTTGAAGAGGATGATATTTCAGAAAAAGAAGAGAAAAAAACAACAATATTTAATAGGTTTTTCGGTAAAATTAAAGCTATAATTAATAAATTTAAATATCGTTTTAAGCATTTTTGTGATACAATAAGGAAGATATGTAAGAATGTTAAGGAACTAAAAGAATTTATCAGTGATGATAAAACAAAAGAAGCTTATTACTTTGTAAAAGCAGAAGTTATCACTTTATTAAAACATATCAGACCAAGAAAGATAAACGGATTTATTCATTTTGGATTTGATGATCCATCCTATACCGGTAAATTATTAGGATTAATTTATATATTTACCAGAGGAACACATAAGAATTTTCAAATCAATGCAGATTTTGAAAATAGAGTATTAGAGGGTGATATTCACATAAAAGGAAGAGTTCAGGTAATTGTTCTTCTTATTGTGGGATTGAAACTCTACAGAAATGAAAATTTGAAATTGGTTTTAGAAAGAAGGAGGACAAATGGCAGAGAATAGTAATAATACATTTGACAGCACTGTTGAATCATTATTTAAGGGAATGGAGAATTTTATTACAACTAAAACGGTTGTAGGAGATGCCATAACAGTTGATGGCACAATTATTTTACCATTAGTTGATGTATCTTTTGGTGTTGGAGCGGGAGCAGCTTACGGTGACAAGAAGAATAATGGCGGCGGAGGTATGGGAAGTAAAATGTCTCCAAGTGCCGTGCTTGTCATTAAAAATGGTGAGCCTAAATTAGTTAATATCAAGGAACAGGATGGAATTACTAAGATTCTTGATATGGTTCCGGGTATTATTGACAAGTTTAAAAAGAAAGAATCTGACAGTGAAGATGTTAATGAATCAGATAATGAAGAAGAACAGGATGTCCAGATTGATAATTAGTACCTGAATTATATTTAATAATTATTTTATATGTTAAAACCGCAAGTAAAAGCATATTATATAAAAAGAAGTAACTGAGGTACAATATGCGAAGAATTTGCGGTTTTATATTATTTTGGATTACTATCGGAATTGCTATTGGCTTATATCTTAGTATGGGATTCTGGGCAATATTTTTTATCTTTTTATGTTTGATATTAGGATATAACTTATTTTGCAATTAAGGCTTAACTAAGCCTTGTTTTTTAATATATAATTTTAATCAGAGAGGAAAATATTATTTATGAGAATACCAGAATTGTTTAAAGAAGAAAAAACTATCTTTTCTTTTGAAATTTTCCCGCCGAAAAAGACAAGTTCAATTGATACAATTTATAGTACATTAGATGAACTTAGTGATTTAAATCCGGCATTTATTTCAGTTACATATGGTGCCGGCGGTAATACGGCAGATTCAAAGACATGCCAGATTGCTTCACTTATCAAGGATAAGTATAATATAACATCAGCAGCACATCTTACATGTGTAAACTGTACCAAAAATGATATTGATATTATACTAGGACAGTTAAAAGAGAATGGCATAGAAAATATACTTGCACTTCGTGGAGATATTAATCCTGATTTTCCACCAAAGAATGATTTTAAATATGCAAGTGAACTGATAACTTATGTAAAAGAGCATGGTGATTTTGCCATTTCGGGTGCATGTTATCCTGAAGGACACATGGAAACAGAATCTATTGTTGATGATATCAAACATTTAAAGATGAAAGTTGATGCCGGTGCAGAACATTTAATGTCACAATTATTTTTTGATAATTCTCATTTTTACGACTTTCTTGAAAAGGCTCGGATTGCAGGAATAGACGTACCTATAGAAGCGGGAATTATGCCTGTCATTAATAAAAGCCAGATTGAAAGAATGGTATCAATGTGTGGTGCAAGTCTTCCGGCTAAGTTCACAAAGATGATGCAGAAATATGAACATAATCCTGAAGCATTAAGAGATGCAGGAATAGCATATGCAACAGACCAGATTGTCGATTTGATTTCAAATGGTGTTGATGGGATTCACCTGTATACAATGAATAATCCTTATGTGGCAAGAAAAATCAGTGACAGCATTTCTTCTTTATTGTAAATCCTATTTTGAAATGGAGGCTTATTTTGAATAATTCAGAAATTATTTTGAAAAATATTGATAAGGCGGAAGCTGCCAGATATTTAGGATATAAAGATACTCTTCCCGATGTAAATATGACAAAGATTATATTGCAGGCAGAAACAGATTTATTAAAAGTCATTAAACCAAGATACTGTTATAAAGTTTTTGATATAGAATTATGCGATAATTATGTAAATCTCATTGGTTCAGAATTAAAGTTAGAAGGCAAATCCATTACAAAACATCTTAAAACTTGTGAAAAAGCAGTGGTAATGTGTGCAACCTTATCAGGTGACGTGGACAAACTGTTAAGACAAACAGAACCTTCTGATATGTTAAATGTACTTATCATGGATGCGCTTGCAAATGCTGCTATAGAACAGGTATGTAATGAGGTTGAAAAAATATTTATGCAGGGCTTCGGAGAATATAACAGTACATGGAGATTTGGTGTGGGATATGGTGATTTTCCACTTTCAACACAGAAACAATTATTAGATACAATTGATGCCGGTAAAAGAATCGGTGTGTGTACGACAGAGAATTTTATTTTAACACCTCTAAAATCAGTAACATGCATTGTAGGATTATCATTCAATCCGGTTGAAAATAAGAAAGCATGTGAAAATTGTAACTTAAAGGATACATGTAATTTCAGAAAAAACAAAACTACATGCAGTAAATAGCAGACGAAAGGCAATAGGTATAATTTATGGATTTCAGACAACTTTTAAACAATAACAGATACATTATTTTTGATGGGGGAATGGGAACAATGCTCCAGGCAAAAGGGATGAAAATCGGTGCAATACCAGAGTTGCTAAATCTTGAAAACCCCGACTGGATTATTGATATTCACAAGCAGTATATTGCTGCCGGTGCTGATGTTATATATGCTAATACTTTTGGTGCAAACGCATATAAACTAAAGGAAACAGGCAAAACTGTTAATGGGGTTATAAGTTCTGCAATTAAAAACGCAAAAAAAGCCTGTGAGGGTACAGATACTCTTGTGGCTCTTGATATAGGTCCGATAGGACAACTTCTTGAGCCTACGGGAACTCTCAAGTTTGAAGAAGCATATGAAATATATAAAGAACAGCTTATTGCCGGTAAAGATGCTGATTTAGTGGTTTTTGAAACCCAGACGGATTTATATGAACTAAAAGCGGCGGTTTTAGCAGCAAAAGAAAATACAGATTTACCTATTGTCTGTACAATGACATTTGAGAAGAACCACAGAACATTTACAGGCTGTGGCATAACAAATATGGCATATACACTTGATGGACTTGGCGTTGATGCAATGGGTGTTAACTGTTCACTCGGACCTGAAGACTTATATGATGTAATAGATGAACTTTCTAATATTACAAATACACCTATTGTGGTAAAACCAAATGCAGGACTGCCTGATCCGATAACTAACAGATATAGTATTTCTGCCATGGAATTTGCAGGACAGCTTACAAAATTCTCCGATTATGGTGTGAAAATTTTTGGTGGGTGCTGTGGAACAACACCTAACTATATTCATGAAATAAAGGAAGTTTTTGCAGGAATTTCTGTCAATGAAAAAAATGCCATTAACAGGGCTGTTGTGTGTTCGGCAACAGAAACAGTTTATATTAATCAACCAAGAATTATCGGTGAGCGAATTAATCCTACAGGCAAGAAGAAATTTAAGGAAGCCTTACTTAAGGATGATATGGATTACATTTTAAATCAGGCCATTGAACAAATTCATGCAGGAGCTGAGATTCTCGATGTTAATGTAGGCCTGCCGGGAGTAGATGAAAAAAACATGATGGTTGCAGCAATTAAGGCAATTCAAAGTATTACAGAAGTACCTTTGCAGATTGATTCAACTATTCCGGAGGTTCTTGAAGCAGCACTTCGTGTATATAACGGTAAACCAATTATTAATTCGGTTAACGGAGAGGAAAAATCATTAAATACTATATTACCTTTAGTTAAAAAATATGGAGCGGCTGTTGTCGGCTTAACACTTGATGAAGACGGAATACCAAAAAGTGCTGAGAAGAGATTTGAAATTGCAAAGAGAATATTAGATAAGGCAATTTCACTTGGAATACCAAAGGAAGATGTATATATAGACTGTCTTACACTTACGGCATCTGCTGAACAGGATGGTGTTATTGAAACTTTAAGAGCATTGAAACGAGTTAAAACTGAACTTGGTCTGAAAACAGTTCTTGGTGTTTCGAATATTTCCTTCGGATTGCCGGGAAGGGAACTTGTAAACCATACATTTTTAGCAATGGCATTATCTTATGGACTTGATTTACCAATCATTAATCCAAATGTAGCATCGATGTCAGGAACAGTCAGAGCATACCGCCTTCTTATGGGACACGACAGAAATTCAATAGAATATATTGATGCCTATAATAATCAGCTTCAGTATATGATTCTATCTGATACTTCATCTAAAATGCAGAATTCTAAGGAATCTGCTGATAAAAATACCGATACGAATTCATTAGGTTATGCCATTGAAAACGGATTAAAAAACGATGGTGCAAGAATTACTAAGGAAATGTTATCTGTAATGGATTCGATGGAGATTATTAATGCACATTTAATACCGGCACTTGATAAAGCAGGCAGCGAATTTGAAGCCGGTAAAATATTTCTTCCACAGCTTATAATGGCGGCAGATGTGGCACAGGCTGCTTTTGGAGTCATTAAAGAAGAAATGGTACGTAATAACTCTGAATCAGTTAGCAGGGGAAAAATTGTACTTGCAACAGTTAAGGGAGATATTCATGATATTGGTAAAAATATTGTGAAAGTCTTATTAGAGAATTACGGCTATACAGTTATTGATTTGGGAAAAGATGTGGATTATCAGAAAGTAGTAGATGCAGTAATTGCGGAGGACGTTAAATTAGTAGGTTTATCAGCATTAATGACGACCACGTTAGTATCTATGGAAAACACTATTAAACTTCTTAAAGAAAATAATTTAGATTGTAAAATAATGGTTGGCGGAGCTGTTCTTACACCTGAATATGCTAAAAAAATCGGTGCAGACTTTTATTCTAAGGACGCAAAAGAATCTGTTGATATTGCAAAGAAAGTTCTTAGGGGGTAGTTTATGAAACAGAAAAAGATGATTGTTGATGAAAATATAAATATTAAGTCTGATAATATCAGACTTAATAAGTTCTTAAGTGATTCTGGTGTATGCTCACGCAGAGAAGCTGACCGATTGATTGAATCAGGCAAAGTTACAGTTAATGGAAGAAAAGCCATAATGGGTGAAAGGGTCAGCAGAACGGATGTAATTACATGTGATGGAAAAAAAGTTACATTTGAGGAGCAGCTTGTATTATTAGCATTTAACAAGCCCGTGGGAATTGAGTGTACCAGTGACAGAAATAATCCTGATAATATAATTGACTATATTAAATATCCTAAGAAGATTTTCTATGTGGGACGTCTTGATAAAAATTCTGACGGATTAATTCTTATGACAAATGACGGTGACCTTGCAAATAAGATTGCAAAATCGGTTAACCATCATGAAAAAGAATATATTGTGCGTGTTAATGAGAAAATTACTGATAAATTTATTGAAAAAATGTCAGCCGGCGTTAAAATTCTTGATACTGTAACAAGAGAATGCAAGGTTACCCAAATTGATAATTATACATTTAATATTATTCTTACACAGGGTTTAAACAGACAGATACGACGAATGTGTGAAACATTATCTTATCATGTTGTTGCATTAAAAAGAGTTCGTGTAATGAATATAGAACTGGGGAGATTAAAAAGTGGAACTTACAGAAATGTAAGCAATGAAGAAATTAATGATTTATTAAAACTTGTGTAACTGTTTATATTAATCAAACTGCTGTAAGGACATATCAGAATGGAGGATTACATTGGAAAACGAATTAAACAGAATAAATGAGTTAGTTGAAATTCTAGATAAAGCTTCTAAAGCCTATTATCAGGACGGTAATGAAATAATGAGTAATTTTGAATATGACAAATTATATGATGAATTACTTGATTTAGAAGAAAAGACAGGATTTCGAATGTCAAATAGTCCAACGGTAAATGTAGGTTATGAAATATTAAGCGAATTACCAAAGGAAAGACATGAAAGTCCAATGTTATCTTTAGACAAGACAAAGGAAGTGGAAAGTTTAATAAGTTTTATCGGTACTAAAAGTGGTGTTTTATCATGGAAGTTAGATGGTCTTACGGTTGTATTAACATATAGAGACGGTGAATTATTCAGGGCTGTAACCCGTGGAAATGGTGAAATCGGAGAAGTAATTACCAATAATGCAAGAGTTTTTAAAAATGTTCCTCTCAAAATCTCTTATACCGGTGAGTTAGTTATTCGTGGAGAAGCCGTTATTAAGTATTCTGATTTTAACATTATTAATGAAAGTATCAGCGATGCAGATGCGAGATACAAGAATCCTAGAAATCTCTGTTCCGGTTCAGTGAGACAGCTTAATAATGAAATAACTGCCAAAAGAAATGTCAACTTTTTTGCATTTGCATTAATAAAGGCAGACGATGTTGATTTTAATAACTCCATAATCTCACAGTTTGAGTGGCTCACTAAACAGGGATTTTCAGTGGTAGAACACTTTGAAGTGAATAGTAGTAATATGGCAGAATGTGTGTCTTATTTTGCAAAAGAAATTGAAAATAATGATTTGCCATCAGATGGTCTTGTTCTTATGTTTGATGATATAGAATATGGATTATCTCTTGGAAGAACCGCTAAATTTCCACGAAACGGACTGGCTTTTAAATGGAAAGACGAGACAGCGGAAACAAAGTTAACAGATATTGACTGGAGTGCTTCTAGAACCGGACTTATTAATCCCATTGCCGTATTCGAACCGGTGGAGTTAGAGGGAACTACCGTGACCCGTGCAAGTATTCATAACGTAAGTGTGGCTGAAAGTCTTGAACTTGGAATTGGTGATACTATTAAAGTCTACAAAGCCAATATGATTATTCCACAAATTGCGGAAAATCTTACTAAGAGTGGATTGACTACCATTCCAAAACACTGTCCCGTATGTGGAATGGATACTGCCATTAAGGAAGATAATGGTTTTAAGTTCCTATACTGTCTTAATAAATCCTGTGCCGCAAAGGAAATAAAGAAATATACTCATTTTGCAGGCAGAAATGCAATGAATATTGACGGATTATCTGAGGAAACCCTTGAGAAATTCGTAGACAGTGGTTATATCCATGAATTTGCAGATATTTATAAGCTTCAAAAATACGAGGAAGAAATCGTAGGTACAAAGGGCTTTGGAAAAAAATCATTTGATAATTTCATGACTGCCATTGATAATTCTAAAGAAACGGACTGTTACAGAGTGATTTACGGACTTGGTATACCAAATGTAGGTGTAACTAATGCAAAAATGCTATGCAGAAAATTTAATAGTGATATTGAAAAACTTATTGCTGCATCAAAAGATGAGCTGATGAATATTGACGGTGTCGGAGAAATTATTGCTGATTCATTTGCTGAGTATTTTGCCGATGAGAAAAATATGTCAGAATTCAGAAACCTTCTTCCTGAAATCCACATTAAGGCAGATGAGGTGTCTAACATATCGAATAATAGTAATATAGAAGGCAGGATATTTGTAATAACCGGCTCACTAGAACATTATGAAAATCGTGATGCACTTAAAGACTTTATTGAAAAAATGGGTGGAAAAACTACTAACTCTGTAAGTAAAAAAACTGATTATTTAATTAATAATGATGCATTATCATCTTCTTCAAAGAATAAGAAAGCCGGAGAACTGGGCGTAAAAATAATTACTGAAGAAGAATTTATGATATTAGCAGGTGTTGAAAGTTAATTGATTTTGTATTATAATCGATGATACTAGGGTTAAATATATATACTGATGAATATAAACATAATTTATACTATTTTACCCCGGCATCAATCGATTTTATCGTCAAAAGGCAGGATAAACAACATATAGAAAAGAGGCTAAAGTTTATGCCAATTAAAGTTAAAGGTGATTTACCGGCTAAAGCGGTAATAGAACAGGAAAATATATTTATAATGGATGAGACAATAGCAATCAAACAGGATATTCGTCCTTTAAAGATTGCAATTTTAAATATCATGCCATTAAAACATGAAACTGAGATTCAGCTTTTAAGAGCATTATCAAATACCCCATTACAGGTTGATGTAACATTTGTGCATATCGCTTCACATATATCAAAGAATACTCCGGCGAGTCATTTGAATCAGTTTTACAGTACATTTGAAGAAATTAAAAATAAAAAATTTGATGGTTTTATAATTACAGGTGCACCTCTTGAAAACTTTGCTTTTGAGGAAGTGGATTATTGGGAAGAAATGAAAGAAATCATGGATTTCACAAAGAAGAATGTTACTTCAACTCTGCATATCTGCTGGGGGGCACAGGCAGGACTTTATTATCATTATGGCATCGACACATACAGGATACTGGAGAAACGTTTTGGAATATATGAACATAAGGTTCTGCATAGAAAAGTTCCACTGATGCGTGGATTTGATGATGTGTTCTTAGCTCCGCACTCAAGACATACCGAAGTATCAGCAGAACAAATCAGGGCTAATGATAAACTTACTGTTTTAGCTGAATCTGATGTGGCAGGTCCGTTAGTAGTTATAGCTGAAGAAGGAAAACAGATATTTCTTACAGGACATCCAGAGTATGACAGAATGACATTAGATATTGAATATAAGAGAGATTTAGACAAAGGTCTTCCGATTCAGATACCGTATAATTATTATCCTGAAGATAATCCGAAGAATAAACCACTTCTCACATGGAGGGCGCATGCCAATGCCCTTTATACGAACTGGCTGAATTATTATGTATATCAGGCAACACCATATGATTTGTAAATATTTACATTATTATACAATATATGGTATTGTTTTATGCAATAATTCTTACAAAAAGAAGCAAAAGTCAAACAGCTTTGAGGAATAAAAACTTTTCGCGATAAAATAGCCAGATTTCAAGCATAT
>CAZQRO010000033.1:0-20481 GCA_964595785.1 uncultured Eubacterium sp. | reverse complement strand
GTTGCGATTATACTTTATAAATCATTAACTGTCAATCTGTATTTAGTAAATATTTATATATATAAATATATATTTTTTTATAATCTATATATCTCTATCTTCTAAATCTTTAGACAACGCCTCTAGATAATGTATTGGAACTCCACTGTTTACCTTTATCCTATAGGTCTTATCAATTTCTTCAAATCTGAAACTTTTTCTTCCGCCGTTTTCACTACGTTCAAAAAATTCCAATACTTTTTTAAATGGAATATAGTATATTTCATTTATTCCTGTATAGTAAATGATAAGAAATGCAACTCCATTCTGATTTTCAAATTCTCTCATAAATTCCACCTGATGCTTATGTATATTCTGAATAGGAAATGTCTCTGTATTGCATTCTTTTGCATCAAAGCATATCGGAACGCCCTGAACCACGCCTATATAATCCACCGTACTTCGTTGTTCAAAATATGCAAGCGTAATATGCCTTGATTCTTTATCCATGGCAACCGGCTTTATAGGTGTTGGTATTTTCTGCACAAGTCCGATTCCCTTTTCTCTGTATTTGTCATTTGTTACATTTATCAGGTCTTCAAGAGTTGAACCTCTTAAGCCCCTGCTGCTCCAAGTTCCCATTTAAGTTCTCTCCCTTTATGATTTCCATAAATTTATCATTTAATGGTGCTTTAAAATCTTTATTACTTAAATATGATAATTCTCCGGTTACATCTTCAAACTGAAGTTCATATGAATGAAGTAACTGATACTTCAATCCATATTTTTTTCGGATATAAGAATTCATCTTCTCATTACCATATTTTACATCACCGATAATAGAATGTCCAATACTTGATAAATGTGCTCTTATCTGATGTGTTTTACCTGTTATAAGCAGAACTTTCAATAAAGTATATCTTCCATTATTATATAACGGTTCATATTTTGTTCTTATATAATCACCGTTATTATCTTTATCTGATATTTTTACCTTATTAGAAGCATCATCTTTAATAAGATATCCTGTTATTTCCTGCTCTTTCTCTATTAATCCGTTTACAATGCAAAGGTAATATTTATGAATATTTCTATCCTTTAACAGACTTGCCATTGTCTGCAATCCCGCCATGGATTTGCCAAATATGAGCATACCACTGGTATTTCTGTCAAGCCGGTTACAAACAGACGGTTTAAATGTCTGTAAATCCTTTGCCTTAATAATATTGTTGTCCATAAGATATCTAATAAGCTGTTCGTTGACACTTATATCATTCGCATCAGCTTTTTGTGATAAAATCCCTGACGGCTTATTATATAAAATAATATTGTCATCTTCATAAATAATGTTTTTCACATTTATTTCCGGAACATTCTTGAAAATATTACTGCTGCTTTCTGAATCTTTTACTGATGAAAATTTATCCATAGTCTCTTCAGCAAAAAATATCTTAACAATATCACCTTTTACAAGTTTTTCACTGCCATCTATCTTCTTGCTATTAAGTGTAATATTTTTCTTCCGCATCATTTTATATATAAAACTCTTAGGTGCCTTATCGAGATACTTACCAAGAAATTTATCGGCTCTCTGATTAGCTTCATTACTTCCTATTTCTATTTCACGCATACTAAACTCCTTGTCATAGCTGTTTTACATCGAATAAATAATAATCAGTTCGCCAATTCTCTTATCATATTTTCCCTCATCATTTTTATCAAGAGCAGATACCCCTTTGTTAAATTGTTCGAAATCTTTATATACTTTAACTGTTGATACTTTACACTCTTTTCCTAAAAATGATTTAATGTATTTTTCCACTTTAGCATTATCATATTTTTCCTTTGGTACATAACAAAACACAGAATTATCTCTGACTGCTACAAATTCTACATTGATAACTTTTTCTGTTGACGAAATCAAAAGGTCACTATAAAGACTAATATTTCCATATGCTATCAATCGGTCATATAATTCTTTTGAACCTGTCTTGTATGGCAGCATTACAATATATGACACAGCATACTTTGCTGCCGGAATAGCTGACACTGCTGCTAATACGGTGAATATACTTTTGGTATTATGATATCTTATTATTCCGGTATAAAATATGACCAATACAATTACTAACAACACAAGCGTAATTATTAACTGTCGTAATTTGTTTTTATTAATATACCCATATTCGCCCTTTTCTATCTTCTTTTTCATTTTGTCACCTCTTGCTGTTTATTGCATCTCTTGATTTTTCTTTGAAAATACTCCATAAAATCTAAAAATTATGCCGTGTGGCACTATCTTTGTAAATACATAAAATAATTTCATTGGCAGTCCATAAATAGAAATCTCTCTGCGGTCAATTGAATCTTTAATTGCTTTATCTACTACATCTTTAGCATTTACCATAAATAAATCTTTAAACCATGCCCTTTTATGTTCACCTTCAGCAATCGTGAAGAAATCCGTTGCCACAGGTCCCGGACATACTGCTGTCACAAATATTTCCCTGTCTTTTAATTCACAGTTTAAAGCCCTTGAAAAACTCAATACATAAGACTTAGAAGCAGCATATATGGCAAACTGCGGCTGTGGCAAAAATGCGGCTGAGGAAGCCAGATTAATAATACGGCTTTTCTTAGTCATATATGGAAGAACAACGTGAGTTACAGATGTAAGACCCATACAATTAGTATTAATCATTCCAACTGATACATCATGAGCTGCATCTCCTACAGGACCCATTATTCCATAACCTGCACAATTAACAAGAATTTTAACACCCGCCTTTTCCTGCTTAAGCATTTTTGCAAATCTTGCATTAAAACCTGTGTCAGTTATATCTTCATTAATAATAATACATGGCTTATTGATGTTTGCTCTAAGTTCTTCTAGTAAATCACGTCTTCTGGCAATCAGCCATATTTCATCAACATTTTTAAATGTCCTGTCAATATTTAATACAAATTCTCTGCCCATTCCTGATGAAGCACCTGTAACTATTGCAACTCTTTTCATATATTTATTGTCTCCTATTTCTTTTTTGCCTGTTTGTGAACATTTCTTATAGTTTTCTTTTTATCAGACTTTTTGCCCCCAAAGTTAGAATGGCTTTGTACATTTGATTTATCAGAATTTCCTTTGTTTTTCTTATCTTGATATTTTCCATTACTGCTACCTGAAGCATAGTTTTTTCTCGGTCTGATAAGACAGGTCTTGTCAAAACCAATCAAGTCAGTTCTGCCTGCCTTGACTAATGCCTCATGAACAAGGTCATAATTCTTAGGATTTCTATATTGAATCAATGCTCTCTGCATGGCTTTTTCATGCGGATTAACAGGGACATATACTTCTTTCATGGTTCTCGGGTCTAACCCTGTATAATACATACATGTGGAAATCGTAGAAGGTGTCGGATAGAAATCCTGCACCTGTTCAGGCATATATCCTAAATCTCTCAGATATTCTGCAAGTGCAACTGCATCTTCTAATTTAGAACCCGGGTGCGAAGACATCAGATAAGGAACCACAAACTGCTTTTTTCCCATTCGTTCATTCAGATATTTATATTTTGCAATAAATTTCTCATATACCGCATTCTCAGGCTTACCCATCATCTGAAGCACATTATCCGAAATATGTTCAGGTGCTACTTTTAACTGACCACTTATATGATGTTCAACCATTTCTTTCATAAATGTATCATTTGAATCACACATTAGATAATCAAATCTTATTCCCGAACGTATAAATACTTTCTTGACTTTTGGCAGTTCTTTCAGTTTTCTTAATAATTTAAGATAATCTGAATGGTCAACCGTAAGATTTTTACACGGCTTTGGAAAAAGACACTGTTTATTAGGGCATACACCTTTAGTCAGCTGTTTTTCGCAGGAAGTATGTCTAAAATTTGCTGTAGGACCACCGACATCATGAATATATCCCTTAAAATCCTTATCCCATGTTATCTGCTTTGCTTCATTTATAATGGATTCATGGCTTCTAGTCTGAATAATTCTTCCCTGATGAAATGTTAGTGCACAAAAACTGCATCCGCCAAAACACCCTCTGTTGCTTACAAGGCTGAACTTCACTTCACTTATTGCAGGCACTCCTCCTGCTGCTTCATAAGACGGGTGATAATTTCTCATGTAATTAAGCGAATAGACTCTGTCCATTTCAGCCTGACTCAAAGGTTTGGCAGGAGTATTCTGAACCACATATATACCGTCATTATATTCCTCCACAAGTTTCTTTGCAACAAATGGGTCTGTATTACAATACTGTGTATAAAAACTTCTCGCATACATCTCTTTTGATGCCTTAATCTCCACAAACGAAGGAAGTTTTATATAATCGTATATATTCTCAAGCGTTTTCGTCTTATATACCGTTCCTTCAATAAAGGTAACATCTTTAACTTCTATTCCAGAATTTAATGCGTCAGCAATTTCCACAATTGACCTTTCGCCCATTCCATATGATATTAAATCCGCACCACTATCCATTAAAATAGAACGTTTAACCTTATTAGACCAATAATCATAATGTCCAAGTCTCCTGAGAGATGCCTCAATTCCTCCAACAATGATAGGTATATCCTTATATGTCTGTCTTATAAGATTACAATATACTGTAGTTGCATAATCTGGTCTTTTCCCCATAATTCCACCCGGTGTAAATGCATCGACAGTCCTTTTCTTCTTAGAAACTGAATAATGATTGACCATAGAATCCATATTTCCGCCCATAACAAGAAAGCCAAGTCTTGGTCTTCCAAATACATTTATGCTTTCTTTATCCTTCCAGTCCGGCTGTGAAATAATCCCTATTTTATATCCGTTAGCCTCTAACACTCTGCTTATAATGGCATGTCCGAAAGATGGGTGGTCAACATACGCATCTCCGATTACATATGTAAAGTCAACCTCTTCCCAGCCTCTATTTATCATATCTTCTTTAGTCATAGGCAAAAAATCCTTAATCATTGTAACCTCTTTCCTGCGCATCACGCAATTAAACCATTTAACAGTTTTACCTGTTCTGTAATTTTACTGTTCAAAACAGTTCATATTTATTCATAATAATTAATCACACAGTTTTTTGACTTCAATATCGTCAAGTCTTCTGTATTCACCTTCTTTAAGCGACTCATCTAATTTAAGCCCGCCCATGGAAAGCCTTTTCAGATAAATAACCTTTCTACCAGTGCTAGCAACCATTCTCTTAATCTGATGATATTTTCCTTCATGAATAGTAATCTCCACTTCAGAAATTTCTCCACTCTTTACAATCTTAAGTTCAGCCGGCTTAGTAACCGTACCATCTTTTAAAATTATTCCCTCTTTGAATTTATTAATATGAGTTTCGTTAATCCTTCCTTCAACTCTTGCAAAATATGTTTTATCCACATGTTTTACAGGTGATAATAAATTATGCGATAATTCTCCATCATTAGTTATTATAAGCAGACCAACTGTATCTTTATCAAGTCTTCCTACCGGAAATAAATCTTTCTTTCTATTACTCTCTATTAAATCTATTACTGTTTTATCATTATTATCAACAGTAGCCGACACTGTTCCTGCCGGCTTGTTTAACATATAATATTCAAATTGTTCATATCTGACTATCTTACCATCAAACTCAATCTTGTCAATATCTGCATCAATTTTATAATCGGTAGACTTTACCGGATTATCATTAACTTTAATACGTCCCTTCTTACCATATTCTTTTATCTCTCTCCTTGAGGCAATTCCCATTTCAGAGAGATATTTATCAAGTCTCATTATCTTACTCATAATTTTCTAACCCCTGCGCTCTATAACCCTCTGCAATTATATCAAGTTCTTTGCTGAATTTTTCTAAAACTTCAATATCATCCATTTTATATATTTTGTAAAATTCATCCTGTATTTTAATAATTTCACGTTTGTTAGCCACATTGTACAAATTCTGGATAGTATTAAGAATCTCCGCCACAACATATGCTTTTATCTGAAATGAGTTCTGTGCATCCATTATTTCACTTCTGACCGATGACATTTCCGTATCCAATGCAATTACTGCGGCTGCTGCCCCACTTAACCTGTCACGAATATGTGCCGGCATATTCTGGCGGTATTTATACTGAAGTGAATGTTCAATTGTAGCCCAGAAATTCATTGCAAGAGTTCTTATCTGAATCTCCACATTGATTCTCTTTGTTCCTTTCAATGTCATCACATCATAATACACAATCAAATGATAACTTCTGTATCCACTTGGTTTTGTATTATTAATATAATCCTTTTCTGCCTTAACTTCCATATCACTTCTGTTCTTAATAATATCAACCACTGTATATATGTCTTCCACAAACTGGCAGATAATCCTTATTCCTGCAATATCTTCAATCTTTGTTTCAATATCCTCAAACTGAATTCTCTTTTTCTGCATTTTTTCAAGTATGCTTGAAATCTTCTTAACTCTTCCATTAACCTCTTCAATAGGTGAGTATTTTCCGGCATTTCTGTGTGCCTTAATTAAATATTCAAATTTAACCATCAGTTCGTCTACTGCTAACTGATATGGTTCTAATAACTCTCTCCACAATTGTATTTCCATTTTAATAACCATTCCCTTTCTAAAACTACACTTTCTCATAAACCGTTATCCTGCCTCGGCCATTTTTCTTTGAACTATACA
Source organism: uncultured Eubacterium sp. (assembly GCA_964595785.1). Classification (GTDB taxonomy): domain Bacteria; phylum Bacillota; class Clostridia; order Lachnospirales; family Lachnospiraceae; genus Bovifimicola. Next base: position 13,814 of record CAZQRO010000033.1, on the reverse strand, counting down.
TGGCACTGTCGGCAGCATTAACTAATTCTTCAAAACTTGAGCAATATGTAGGATATGATGCAATACCAATACTTATGTTAATAAATACTTTCTCTTTTCCAAATTCAAATTCTCTTTGTTTAATCTCCTCATGTATTTTGTCACATATTTTCTTAACTTCCAATGCATCTTTATCAGTAAATACAATGACAAATTCTTCTCCACCATATCTGACAGGCAGTCCATCATATTCTCTGGCATATTTATTCGCAGTTCTTCCGCAAAAACTAATAACCTCATCACCAAATACATGACCATAGTTATCATTGATTTTTTTGAATTTATCAATATCAAACAAAACCACGGTAATATCCTTGTTTTTATCAATATAATTATCTTTAAAATCTTTAATCATTCCATTAAAATATCTTCTGTTATATATTCCCGTAAGAGGATCTTTGATTGCCATCGTTTTCATCTTCATATACAAAAGTGAATTACTGATGGAAAGTGTAATCTGATTACCAAGATTGTTAAGAAAAGTCTTATTCTGGCTAAAGAAATTCTTCTTACAGCTTCCAAGCACATATATACAATATGAATTATCATTTATTAACACCGGTGTTATCAAGAGCGATTTAATATTACTTCCTGACAGATGTTCAAACTTTATATTAGCCAAATCTGTTATATCAATAACAGCCATATTATCATAGCATTCATTAACAAATCTGTAATTTTCTATTTTCTTCAGCATATCTGCATTAATAAGGCTTTTATCTGAATAGCAGGAATAATGAATACATACATCCTCTTCATTATCTTCATGACAGATAATACCTATGTTACACAAATCACATTTTAGATTTCCTGCAACAGTATCAACGATAACCTTTAAAACATTATCTATGTCTAATGAATTCGTAAAATTCTTGGTAATACTGTTTTGCAGCTGCATTTCCATATTATTTCTTGTAATCTGTTCATTTGCCTTTTGTAATTTGAATCTCTGAAGGCTTAACTGCTCATTTGCCTGTAAAAGTTTCGTCTGATTTGCCTTCATAATATCATTCTCTTCCTGATTAGTTGCTGCAATTCCATTTAGACTGTTAATCTTAAAATATAACTTATCAACAATACCGGCTAAAGAATCTATAAAACAAAACTGACATATTCCAAACACCATTAAAAAGAGTATGAACAAAAATGCCAAAAAATTACTACCACCATTAATAATTATCTCGCATAATATTACAGCAGCCATAGGAATTGAATCAAAACAAATGACAGCTATTTTTGAATAGTTTTCCGTAATGTCATAGGTTATAGCACTTTGTAAAGAAACAAGACCATAAATTGTCCCGAATATAAGAATATTCATCTCCAATCCACCACAATAAAAAGCAATGGCTGCACATGAAACCATTTCACTGAATTTAAGGATTTTATACAAAAAATCCGATTGAAAATAATTGAATCTGCTTAAAACAAATTCAATCGAAAATAATATGATGATTGAAGAAAATATAATAGCATTTATTCCTAATTCTCTATAATTAAACCAATAAAACAATGAAAAATACATAAGAAGAAACGCTGCTATTATTATATTCATTAAAGATAGTTTTCGTTCAACAATTAATAATTCTTTTTCATCAAGCACACTAATTCCTCCAATAAAGTTCTATAACATCTCCATCCTTTAATGTGCTGGTAAAATCGCATCGTTCTCCATTTATAGTTGTTACCAGTTCCTTTCCCCCTGCAACACTTGTGTCAAAATGATAAAAATCCAATATGTCCACAAAAATGTATTGCTGTTTACTCTTTAGTATAACGGCTGTTCCATTGACAGCAACTACTATGTTTAAATTTACAGAAATATCTTCCTTCTCTTCTTTGCTGCAACCTTTCTTCTCTTCTTTGCTGCAACCTTCCTTCTCTTCTTCTGATATTTCAGATTCATTATCCGTACCATCATCAGAATACACTTCATTTAAATCTTCCGGTTCTTCATCTGCTTCGTCCGTTAACGGTTCATCATCTTCAAAATCAATATTAAAGTTTTCATATACAATCTCTTCTTCTGTAGAAATCTTATTATTAACTCTTACAAGTTTCTTTTCAAAATCAATATCCATAAATTTAAGAAGCTGCCCTAATGTATAATAATTAAGAATTTCAATATTGTCACCATATTGTATTACATAATCACCAGGCTGTAATTCACCATTAACTCTGGCAAATCTCGGACATATTATTCTTTGCCCTTTGACCACAAATTCCATATTTTCTTTATATTCGGAAATATTCTCAATACACTGCACCGCATCTTTACCTATTGTAGATTCTGTTATGGTAATCTTATCATTTTTAATAATTTTAGAATTAATATTAGCTTCTTCATCATTAATCATAATAACTGCCGGCTCACCGACATTACCTCTTACCATTCTCTTTTCACCATTAACGGTAAATTCAAGTGCTGCTCCTCTCCTTGGGAACAATGCTTCATTAGGAAATCCTATCTGCATTGCTGCATCAATAACGGTTAATTTATCATTATCATATAACTTAATTCTCTCTTCATTAATATTTACAAATATAAAATTATTCTTATGATCATAGTAACTCATACAGATTCCGATAGGTGTAACTAATAATGGATCTTTTTTAATTCCCTCCTGAAGGAAATTAACCTCTGTAAGCACCTCTTCACCTCTGAGTGCAACACGTTCACTCGGAATATCTAAATATTTAGCCAGATTTTTTGTAAAGCCATATGCTTTTCCTCCGCCGCCTACTACGAATACCGCACTTACGCTTTTGCCGCCATTAAGTTCTAGAATCTTATCTGCTATTTCTTTCGTAATTGACTGAATGGTTGACTGATAAGATTCCTTCGCTTCATCAGGGGTAATCTTTTGCTTCAGCCCCATTATATCTTTAAAAGTAATCTGCCTCTTCATCATAGAGCCTCGTTTAACCTTTTCAGCCGTATTAAATTCCACTAAATATTTTGAAACCAGGCTTTCTGTAATCTCATCACCTGCTCTTGGAATCATACCATAAGCTATAATGCTTCCATCTTTGGTTATGGAAATATCACTTGTTCCCGCACCGACATCTATAAGTGCAATATTAAGAAGTCTGAATTTCTGTGGGATGGCAATATTAATTGCCGCGATAGGCTCTAACGTGAGATTAGCAACATTTAACTCTGCATTTTCAACCGCTGTATACAATCCGTCTACAACATCTTCCGGTAAAAAAGTGGCTAAAACATCTGCGGATATCTTCTTTGCCCTATGTCCTTCCAGATTAGTAATTACAAAATCATTCAGATAATATTTAACAATTGTATAACCTACACAATAGTATTTAATATTCTTCTCCTGCTCACGGATTATCTCATAAGCTTTCTCAACACCCATGGAATCTAAAGAATAAATCTGTTCACTGTTAACAGGTGTCTCCTGATTCAGTTCATAATCTATATGTACTGTAATAGTTTTCAAAACTCGTCCGGCAGCAGCAATACACACATCTTTAAGTGGGGTACCTACCTGCATCTCAAGTTCTTTCTTAACCTTTGAAATTGTATCTGAAACTTTAGAAATATCATGTATCTGACCATCCATCATAGCTCTCGTCTCATGTTCTTTAGAATAATGTGCAACCACATTAAAATGATTATCATTCTCAAGATATCCGACAGAGCCGACAATGCTTCTTGTACCTATATCAAGTCCGAAAACCAGATTTTTCTTATTAAAATTGCCTTCTGACATTGTAGAACCTCCAAACTAGTGGAATATATTACTGTTCAGATTAACTCTGAACCATTAGAAAAATATACTCATATTTTATCACATAACACATCAAAACTCTAGCAATTTTTCTATTTGACTTACAGTATTTTCAATTGAAAAACTATTATCAATCATTGCACTTGTATTTCTGGTAAAATCTTCATACCTTAACTGGTTTTTAATTACTGCCTTGATATCTTCTGCCTTCATTCCACGCCCCAACTTAAGTCTTTCTATTCTCACTTTATCCTCGGAATATATATACCAGACTTTATCACATATACTGTCGCAGCCTGATTCAATCAGCAAAGCTGCCTCAATCACAAACTTATCAATGCCATTTTTCTTTCTGACGTCTGACATTCTTCTCTGAATCTCATCAATAACCGCTGGATGAACAATATTATTAAGTTCTTCTAAACATTTTTCATCATTAAAAACAATCTTAGACATTTCTTTTCTGTCTATTTCACCATCAGCACTTAAAATATCATTTCCAAATCTTTCTACAATCTTATCATATACAGACATTTCTTTACTCATAAGTTCATGACCGATTTTATCTGCCTCTAATATATAAAAGCCAAACTTTTCTTTAAGAATTTGTAACACTGTAGATTTGCCTGTGCCAATCCCTCCTGTTATTCCTATAACCATTATTCCACATTCCTTTATTGTATTTTTGATTTGGAGCAAAAGCATATACTTTTCTATATTGTAACATCCGATTCATTTGATAAAACTAATGTGCTTCAAGCCAGTTTTTTCCCATTCCTATTCCGATTTCCATATTAACTCTTAATTTCATGGCATTTTTCATTTTATCTTCTAATATATTCTTAATTTCTTCTACCTCATCTTCATAAGCTTCTACAAGAAGTTCATCATGAATCTGAAGAACAATTCTTGATTTGAGATTCTTATCTCTTATTTCCCTGTCTACATTTATCATTGCAATTTTAATTATATCCGCCGCCGTTCCCTGTATCGGAGAATTCATAGCTACTCTCTCTCCAAACGATCTCTGCATAAAATTACTTGATTTAAGTTCAGGAACAGGCCTTCTTCTGCCTGACAATGTAGTTACATAGCCATTTTCTTTTGCTTCTGCAACCGTTTCATCTAAAAACTTCTTAATTCCCGGATATGACACAAAATACTGATTAATATATTCATTTGCCTGCTTTCTTGAAATTCCAAGATCCTGTCCCAGACCAAAAGAACTGATTCCATATACAATTCCAAAATTCACAGCCTTTGCATTACTTCTCTGTGTATCTGTAACCTCTTCAATTGGAGTATTAAATACTTTTGCAGCTGTTATTCTGTGAATATCCTGTGCAGATTTATATGCTTCAATAAGATTTTCATCATTAGAAATGCTCGCTAAAACCCTTAATTCAATCTGGGAATAATCAGCATCTATAAATACACATCCGGACTTTGGAACAAATACTTTTCTAAATGCTTTTCCCATTTCCATTCTGATAGGAATGTTTTGCAGATTCGGCCCTGTACTGCTAATTCTTCCCGTAGCAGTAATTGTCTGATTAAACTTGCCATGAATACGGTTGTCAGTACCTATAAAGTTAACCAATCCATCTGCATAAGTAGACTTTAGTTTTGTAAGCTGCCTGTATTCTAGTATTTTCGAAATCACAGGATAATCAGGTGCAAGTTTCTCTAATACATCTGCTGATGTGGAATAACCCGTCTTAGTCTTCTTTCCACCTTGGATTCCCATCTTTTCAAATAGAATTTCTCCAAGCTGTTTAGGTGAATTAATATTAAACTCAATTCCAACCTGCTTATAAATATCCTGCTCTAAAAGAACAATTTTTTCTCCAAGAACTCTGCCATAGTCAGAAAGTTCCTCTCTCTCAATCATAATTCCTTCATTTTCCATGCGATTAAGTGCAAATATAAGCGGCATTTCTATATTGTTAAACAAATCTAATTGTCCTGACTTCTTAAGTTCATCTGTCAGAATATCTTTACTCATTAATACTATTCCTGCACTAAAAGTCTCATATTTAACAAAATTATCAATATTTTCCCTTGCCGCTGTCTCAAATGACATCTTTTCTAACAATTCCTGTCTTGATGGAACTGTCATATCAAGATAATCTCTTGCTAAATCATCATAATTATAAGTATCCTTAAGCGGATTCATAAGATAAGCTGCTATTTCATTATCAAAAATACTATTAGAATCAAAATCATCATCATCAATAAATTTAAGATGGCGTTTTAACCCTGTAAGACATATCATAACCTTTTCATTTTTAAATAATTGTTTTATTTTATCTGACAAATATTCATCATTTATAAACCATTGTTTCATGATTACATATATTTCCGATTCAGAAAATGCAATTGCCACCGCAAGAATTTCTTTTTTTACTTCATCTCCTGCAACATGAATTCCGATTTTCTTAGCACTTAAAGCCTTTGCAAATATCCTGTCAGCCTCATCAAAATCTTCTATTACTTTACCTTCAATACTGATTTCTATCTTTTTACTTTTATTGTTAAACCTATTGATTATACTCTTAAATTCTAATTTTTTCATTAATTCATAGGCATTATCATTAAAAATATTTTCTAATACAGTTTCGTCAAACTGTAGTTCAACAGGCGAAGTAATATTAATTGTTGCAAGTGTTTTGCTCATAAATGCCTTATCTTTATTATTCTCAAGGTTCTCTTTTAACTTCTTTTTAGTTATTTCATCTAAATGCTCATACAGGTTCTCAACCGTATGATATTGTACAATTAATGATGTGGCTGTTTTCTCACCGACAGACGGGACACCCGGAATATTATCTGCCGTGTCACCCATTAATGCCTTCACATCTATAAATTCTATAGGAGTAACCTGATATTTTTCTTCAACATCTGCTTCATAATAATTCTCAACTTCTGTTGTCCCTTTCTTAGTTTTAGGAATTCTTATAAGAATATTCTCTGTTGCTAACTGAAGTAAATCTCTGTCTCCCGTAATAACACTCACTTTCATGTGTTCTTTCTCACCACGTTTTGCTAATGTTCCTAACACATCATCTGCCTCATATCCCGGAAGTTCAACAATTCGGATATTCATTGCCTTCAGTATTTCCTTTATAATAGGGACCTGTTCCCTTAATTCCTCTGGCATTGGTTTTCTTGTTCCCTTGTATTCCTCATACATAATATGTCTGAAAGTCGGCTGTTTTACATCGAATGCAACTGCAAGATTAGTGGGATTCTCTTCATCAATTATCTTAAACATAATATTTAAGAAACCATATACTGCATTAGTATGCATACCTGATGAATTTGTCAAATCCGGCACACCATAAAACGCCCTGTTTAAAATACTGTGTCCATCTATTAATACCAATTTCTTTTCCATTCTATTCCTCCATGCCGGAACTATTTAAGAATGTAATGCAATTAGATATGCACGTATGCAATTTCTAATCTGCAATCACAGATGTCTGCGTTCCGTTACAAACATACTATAAGTTGCCCGACAAATGGCATGAGACCATTGATTTTTACGCACTTCGTGCTCCCAAAATCAATGAAACATTCGAAATCCGCACTAATCGTGCTTCTTTCTCATGTTTTGCAGTCCCCATAGACATAAAAATGTATGCAAGCATCCATTTTATGTCCATTTGTCCCTTGTCTCATACTATAATAATTTGATAATCTGCATTACACTTATAATAACTGCACATATTTCTGCCAGTGTAATAGTAATATTTCTATAAACATTCATTTTAAATATTGCATCAGCCCGGTTTTCATAAGTCGTCAACTGATTTTCTAATTCTCCGCGTATATCAAATGACTTACCTGAATCATTTTCAATTCGTTCTAAACCTACCCTTATCATATAATGTATTTCTAACTCATCTTTACAATCTGTACATTCCTTTGCATGATGAATAAATTCGTCATAATATTCAGTTTCTAAAGTATCGTCTATAAACTTAGGTACAAGTCTGTTAAATTCATCGCACTTCATTTTTCACTTTACCTTTCTTTTATTTTAACAATATAACTTTAAATGTCACTTGAATAAATTCATATGTTACTAATATAACAAATTTAGCGAAAATTATAAAGAGTAAATGTTGATTTTTTCATTGACAAGATTTATTTATAATGATAAAATATAACTCGCGTTAATCGCAATGCAGGTGTGGCGGAATGGCAGACGCAGCAGACTCAAAATCTGCCGGTGGCAACATCGTGCGGGTTCAAGTCCCGCCACCTGCATTAAAAAAACATCTTATCAAATAAGATGTTTTTTTAATGCAACATTACACCATATTGTATTATTTTTATTAAATTCAAATTTATTCAGCCCAGTTCTTACAAACATCTATCCATGTTTCATATCCTGAATACTTTTCTAATTCTTCCATTGAAAGTTCAATGGCACTGTTACTGCTTCCACATGCCGGAAATACACTTTCAAAACGCTTCAACGACTTATCAAGATATACTTTTACTCCCTCCTTAATTGCAAAAGGACAAACACCTCCTACAGCATGACCCACTAATTCCTCTACTTCATCATATGATAACATTTTTGCTTTTGTACCGAATTGTGCCTTATATTTTGTATTATCTATCTTGGCATCACCGGCAGCCACAATTAATATTGCTTCTTCCTTTACAATAAAAGAAAGCGTTTTGGCAATTCTTTCAGGTTCACAATGCAATGCCTCTGCTGCAAGTTCTACAGTGGCACTTGATACTTCAAACTCCTGTATCTTATTATCCATATTATATTTTTTAAAATATTCTTTCACCTTTTCTATAGACATTTTATCTGTTCTCCTTACTCATTTTTATATTATCTTATTCTAACACATATTTATGAAAAATCCATATTTATACACTCAAAATCATAAGAAAATTTCATTTTTTCATCTTTTCCATTAACCTCCTATTGATTAAATGTTACAAAATTGTTACAGTTTATTTGTACTTAGCTAATACAAATAAATGAAAAATATGGAGGATTACTATTATGTGTTTTAGATTTTTAAATAACTGTGATGTCTTAACATTTATCCGTAATTGCTTTGGTTGCAGATAATAACAATTAATAATTAAAATAAAAAGCCTTTCTTTTTGAACCTGATTCCCATAAGTTAGTTTTATTACTAACTTATATCTAGTTCATTAGAAAGACTTTTTATAATTATTATTTATTAATTAATTTTATCAGACTCTGTTCTTATATACCGGCACCCTGTTATTATTGTCAGGAATTATATGATTACTCACATATTGAAAACCATTTTCCGTTTCCCTTATGGTAATTTCCTGCACAAATGCCGTATCTGTATTATACCATTCCCATACAGTATTAATAAGCAATGTAAACGTGCCATCATCATTATCTCTTTTATCTACCACTTCTGCAAATGGTTCACCTGAAATGTCAGGAGAATATGACAGACAACCGATTCTCGCCCAAATAAATGTATTATTTTCTTCATTAAACTTAGAAATTGATTTCAGATTTTCATCTGTAATATTAAAATATTCCTTTATAAGTGAATAAAATTCATTTTCGGGAATTCCGTCATAAAAAGCATCATGGTCAAGTTCTCCGCCTGATTTCTCATAATACAAAAACTCAAATAAATCATTAAAATTAATATTACTGAAATCATTTTCAGTCCACTCTGTTATAAACAGATTATTGCACTGATATCCTATCCGCTCCACATATTTTTCACACAAATCTTTATATTCACCGTTAAAAGGCTTAACACGAATTGCCTGATGTCCATTCATCTCATTGCTTTCTTCAACATATTGTTCTATGAAAAGCCAGCCTCTTTCAGTATAATCAAATGTATACAACTCATATCTGGTAATAAACGGTGCTTTAACAGTATTATTTTCGCTGTCAATATATGAAGTTGATGCCGTAAAAATAATTTTACCATCTTCATAATCAAAATGATATTTCAAAAGACTTCCATCCACCTGAATATAAAATAAATCAAAAACATTATTATCAACCTCAACTTTATCCTCAGATGAGAATGCATTTTCAAGGCTCTTGCAAAAACTGTCAAACTGTTCATAATTAGTCAGTTTTCCGTTATAAAAATCCATACAGACCGTATAACCTTTGCTTCCCAGATAATCGACATATTCCCGCCTTTTATCATTCCTGTTTTCAGATGTTATCCCACCACCACAAGTACTGACATAATCCTCTGTTATTGCTACCATTTCTGACTTTATTTTCTCTGTTTCCTCAGCACTGATTGGTATTTCAATTAAAGAATTCTTATCATTTTTCTCTGACTTCTGTTCATTTCCCTTTTTAGGACTTTCCTTTTCTACTCCCAAATAAACACATAATCCAATCGCAATGAATAATACCACAATAGCAGTACATAAAGACAATATTTTTTTCTTCACAGTCAACGCCTTTTCCTTTTCAAACTATAACTATAGATTCCTCCAGATACCACTGTTAGTAAATTCTGTTGCCATATTCTCTGCCTCCGACACGATTTTCCTGTCAAATCCTATTACATTCAAGAGTTTAATGGCATTTCTTGACGTTGCTCTTCCTTTAAGCAGCTTATAACTGAATAATACATCATCATCCTTTACATCTTCCGTAAAATGATAATTCGAATAATGATTTTCTAAAATATTTGTAAGTTCGATATCATGTGTTGCCGCAAAACAAATGGCATTTCTATTTGTAAGCGATTTGAGAATATGAGATGAAGCGGCAATTCTCTCGATTGTGTTAGTTCCTCTTAAGACTTCATCAACAAAGCATAATACCGGAACCTTGTCATTAACACTGTCAAGAATTCTTTTAATCGATTTAATCTCCACTATATAATAACTCTCATTATTCATAAGATCGTCTCTTAATGCCATAGATGAATAAAGTTCATAGAAACAGGTTCTATATGATTTTGCCGTACATGTGTAAACAGTCTGTGCCAGAATGCTGTTAATGGCAATAGTCTTAAGAAATGTGGATTTACCTGATGCATTCGAACCGGTAATCAGCACACTTTTTCTTTCTTCAATGTCATTTGCTACCGGATTACTAATCATTGGATGATAAATTGCCACTGCATTAACTGTCTTTTCTTTCACAAATCCAGGCTTACATGTATATTGCAGCATCTTTCTGAATGATGCAATTGCCATCCCTGCCTCAAGCATACCAAATGTTGTGAATAATTCATCGATTGTTCCTAAATTCTTATTCGTGGCACCTAATACAGAGTTGAATTTTATAATATCCGCATGAAAAATCATTCTGATATATTCCATTGCAATTTCACCTAATGAACCACTATTTCCGTTCATGGAAATCCAAAATATACCCTTACTTATACTCTTTAACTTGTCAAGGTCCCCTCTTATGGTTTTAATGTACGGAGCCACTACATCTCCATCTAATTTTATCAATGCATTTCCGCAGTTAATCATGTCCATAAGATATTTAAGGCATGTAAAGTATGATTCAATTTCTGCTTTTTCTTTATAGTATGTGCCGATATTAATGAAAATCATTACTAAAAACATTGCAATTCCCGAAATCGGACTCATAAAAAGCATGGCAATTGAAATTACAAACAAAATGTCTAAAATAATATGTTTTACATTACTTCTATTACCAAGACCTGAAAACCTGTCTATAAATTCTGACAGGGAAATAGATTTTGTCCGTCCGAGTTTTGCAAATACTTCTTGAAATTTAAATGCTTCCTCTTCATTATTCTCAAAGAAAACTGCAAGTTTATCTCTTTTTAACAGCTCTTTCTCATCAAATTCCGGAGTTCTTAAAATTTTATACAGATATTCCTCTCCTGATGAAGAATATGTATTATTAAGAAGCATAAATATACTGTCCATGTCAAGATCATTCCATGTAATATCATCAATTGCAAATCTATCACCTTTATTTTTCAAAAAATAATTTGCTATCTTGTCAAATTCCTGTGCATCATATTCTCTTACCGGTGGATTTCCCCATGCATTTCTTATCTTTTCCTTAAGTCTCTCTAATTCACGTTTTCTAAATCTTATCGAATTGTATACAAATAAAACAAATACAGCCACTACAATAATTACATAATACTTTACCATATATTCCTCCATGCCTGAGCGTTTTTTATGAAACCACTGCACATAGAAATTTATTCCTGCAATTTCCATGCTGCAATAATACAAATATTGTGATGTATTATAACACAATAGCTCAAAGCGGACAAGTATGCTTCTTCCTTCGAAAATTCTTCTGCAAAAGAGTATTGTTTTTCGTTATACCTTTTGATACCCTTAATCTTATACAGTAAAAAAAGTGTCACCCATAAGATGACACTTTCATAATTTTATTATTGTTTACTTTTGTATAAAAACAATAAATATATTTACAATTAAAATGTTATAAAGAACTTTGCAATAAACAATGCTGCAAGAACATATGTTAATATTGAAACATCTTTACCCCTGCCTGTGCAAAGTTTGATAATTGAATATGCAATGATACCCATACCAATTCCATTACCAATACTCCCTGTAAATGCCATAAATATTAAAATCAATGCCACAGGAGCCGATGATGACATATCAGCGTAATCAACTTCTTTAAGTGAACTAATCATAAGAAATCCAACATAAACTAAAGCTGCTGATGTAGCCGGTGCCGGGATAATCCCTGCGATTGGTGCAATAAACATACATGCAATAAATAAAATACCTGTTGTAACAGCGGTAAGACCTGTACGGCCACCTGCCTCTACACCCGATGCAGATTCTACAAATGTTGTAACTGTTGGTGTACCTGTACATGCACCTACACAAGTTGCAAGTGAATCAGATAACATAGCTTTATTCATTCCCGGAAGTTTACCATCTTTATCAAGCATATTAGCTTTTCTTGCTGTACCATAAAGTGTTCCGATTGTATCGAACATATCCACCATGCAGAATGTAATTATAGTCATTATAGCCGAGAACAAACCGATTTCAAATAGTCCCGGGAAATTAAACTTAAACAGTGTATTACTTGCCATTTCTTTAAATGGAGGTAACCAGCTTGCTCCTTTAAGACTCTTGAAGGGATTTGTATCAAGAAATGTGAATTCTCCAACCCAATATATAACTGCACTTACAAGCATTCCAAGTAAAATAGAAGCTCTTACCTTAAAATGGCTTAATGCACAGATTACAAATATACCTATAAATGTTGCAATCACACCGATAACCATGATTTTGTAAAGTTCTGAACCCATAGCTTTCTTTGTAGCACTTGGTCCATCATTAAAAAATGTTGTAAGCATTGTATACAAATTATTATCTTCGTCATAGATACTAAAATTAGTTGTTAAACCAATCTTAATAAGCATTAAACCAATGCCTGCCGGAATACCAAGTCTGACAGAAAGAGGAATGGCATCCACAATCTTCTCTCTTATTTTTAAAAGAGTAAGAATCGTAAATAAAACACCCGAAATCAATACGATTGATAATGCTGCATGAACACCCTCTTTATAAGATGTGTATCCGGCGGCAATCATAATGTCTGAAGCTACTACTGCAAAGTAAGTATTTAGTCCCATACCCGGTGCCAAAGCAAATGGCTTATTAGCAAATAATCCCATGATTAATGTACCAATACCTGCTGATAATACTGTAGCTAAGAAAACTGCCTTCCATAACGGATCTGTGTTATCAAATCCAACAACCAACTTTGGATTTAATGCTATAATATAAGCCATCGTCATAAAAGTTGTAAGTCCTGCCAGTATTTCAATCTTAACTGTTGTGTTGTTAGCTTTTAGTTTGAAAAATCTTTCTAACATTCAAACGTCCTCCTTTAAAATTGTAAGACCACCTTAATTAAAAGCGGTCTTATTAAGTATACTATGAAATTTTTCTATTTGCAATAAAGAATGAAATTTTTGTGAATTTTTTGTAATAAATTTATTATGACATTTAGAAGCCAATCAACAATTTTCTGAA
>CAZQRO010000032.1:0-20499 GCA_964595785.1 uncultured Eubacterium sp. | reverse complement strand
TAAATCCCTTGCTTACGCAAGACATTTTCCTGCTATTCACTGGCTTACAAGTTATTCTGAATATTTATTAGACCTTGCACCATGGTATAATGAAAATGTTGCTAATGACTTTGTTTCTAACAGAAATGAACTTTTAGCAATTCTGAATCAGGAAAGCAGTCTTATCGAAATAGTGAAACTTATTGGCAGTGATGTTCTTCCTGATGACCAGAAACTTACATTGGAAATTGCTCGTGTTATCCGTCTTGGATTTTTACAGCAAAATGCTTTTCACCAAGATGATACCTGTGTATCATTAGAGAAACAGAATCTTATGATGAGAACTATCCTATACCTCAATAATAAGGCTCGTGCTCTTATAGGTATTGGTATGCCGATGAGTGTTTTGAAAGAAAACAATATATTTGAAAAAGTGATTGCCATTAAATATGACGTTCCAAACGACCACTTGGAATTATTTGATGACTATAAGAAAGATATTGATGCATTTTATGAAGAAATAATGAGAAAGAATGGATAGGAGGTATTAGAAAATGGCTATTGAATATTTAGGACTCAGCGAAATAAAAGGCCCGCTTGTTGCACTGGAAGGTGTTTCTAATGCCGCATACGATGAAATTGTAGAACTTACTTTAGATAATGACCCACATAAGAAACTTGGAAGAATTATTGAAATATATGAGGATAAGGCTATTATTCAGGTATTTGAAGGTTCAGAAAATATGTCCCTCTTAAATACCCATACTAAACTCACCGGCCACCCGCTTATGTTCCCTCTTTCACTTGATTTACTTGGAAGAACTTTTAACGGCATCGGTAGACCGATTGACGGAATGGGACCAATCCTATCAGACTTGAAGCGTGACGTAAATGGTAAACCGCTTAATCCTGTTACTCGTGAATATCCACGTAACTATATCAGAACAGGTATTTCAGCAATTGATGGACTGACCACTCTTATCCGTGGTCAGAAACTTCCTATTTTCTCCGGAAACGGACTTCCACATAATGAGCTTGCCGCCCAGATTGTTAAGCAGGCTTCACTAGGTGATGATTCTGACGAAGAACTTGTAGTAATATTTGCAGCAATGGGCGTTAAACATGATGTTGCAGAATATTTCAGAAAAACTTTTGATGAAAGCGGTGTCTCTGACCACGTTGTAATGTTTCTTAACCTTGCAAATGACCCTGTCGTAGAAAGACTTATTACTCCTAAGGTGGCTTTAACTGCTGCAGAGTATCTTGCATTTGATGAAGGTAAGCATGTTCTGGTTATTCTTACAGATATGACCTCCTTTGCAGAGGCTATGCGTGAGGTGTCATCATCAAAGGGAGAGATTCCTTCACGTAAAGGTTATCCGGGATATTTATACAGCGAACTTGCAACGATATATGAGCGTGCAGGTATTACTAATGACAGTAAAGGTTCTGTTACACAGATTCCTATACTGACAATGCCTAATGATGATATTACACATCCGATTCCTGACCTGACAGGATATATTACCGAAGGACAGATTGTTCTTGACCGTGTACTTCATGGTCAGTCTATCTACCCTCCTATCAATGTATTGCCCTCACTTTCACGACTTATGAAAGACGGTATCGGCGAAGGATTTACAAGAGATGACCATCAGGCAGTAGCTAACCAATTATTCTCTTCTTATGCAAAAGTTGGTGAAGCAAGAGCGCTTGCATCTGTTATTGGTGAAGATGAACTTTCAGACACCGATAAAAAATACCTTGCTTTTGGTAATGCATTTGAGCATGAATTTGTTGGTCAAAAAGATTACGAAAACAGAAATATCATAACTACTCTTGACCTTGGCTGGCGATTACTCCATATGCTTCCTAAGGAAGAACTTGATAGAATTGATACTAAGATTCTTGATAAATACTATGATAATTATACGGTTGAAAAAGCAGACTAAAAAAATGTCCATCAGGGAGGGATAATATGAATCCTAATACATTTCCTACAAAAGGTAATCTGATTCTTGCCAAGAATTCTCTTGCTCTTGCTAAACAGGGTTACGAATTAATGGATAAGAAACGTAATATTCTTATTCGTGAACTTATGGAACTTATTTCAAAAGCAGAGGATATCCAGAGTAAGATTGATTCCACATATACAGAGGCTTATAAAGCCTTACAAAAAGCAAATATAGAGATGGGCATTAACGAAGTAGCAGCTTTTGCCTATGCAATTCCTATCGAAGCTTCACTTCATATTAAATCACGAAGTATTATGGGTACTGAAATTCCCCTTGTTGCATATGACAAAGACAGAAAAAATGCTCCGTCATATGCATTTTACAGTACCAGAGAATCTCTCGACGAAGCTAAATTAGGCTTTGAAAAAGTAAAAGAGCTTACTATTGAATTATCCATGGTAGAAAATTCTGCATATCGCCTGGCACATAATATCAAGAAAACTCAGAAAAGGGCTAATGCCCTTCAGAATATTACAATTCCTGCATATCAGGAATTAACTACTTCAATAACAAATGCACTTGAAGAAAAAGAACGTGAAGAATTTACGCGTTTGAAAGTTATTAAACGTATGAATTCTGCCAAATAATAAAACTGCTTTAAGACGAATATGGTGCGGTTGCGTTATTTTTAAAATATTTAGAATTAGATACTTAGAAAATCTTATTATTGTAACACCGCAAGGAGAATCTTTTATTAAACTTTCGAATATATTTTTAAATAATCTTTTCTGCTAACTCAACCTGCTAAAAGTATTCTTGTATAGCCTGATTATTTATATCACTTAATTATTTTTATAATTAAAACGTAACATTAATTAGTTGCGTTTTTTTTGTCTTAGGTGTATAATGTTGCATAGTATTATGAAAGGTCGATATTTTTAATGAAAATGAATATTAATAACAGATATAATAACGTTTCGCTTTTTTTCAATAAATTATTTTGCTTTTTACTCACATTAACTTTAGTTTTTACATTATTTATCCACAATTTTCAAACAATAGCCTATGCCGATGGTGAACAAGCCTGGCCTGCATCTCCTGATATTTTTGCTGAAACTGGAGTTCTGATTGATGCTTCTACCGGAACAGTCCTTTATGATAAAAACTGCCATCAGAAAATGTATCCTGCAAGTATTACCAAGATTCTTACGACATTAATTGCATTAGAAAATGGTAATATGTCAGACATGGTTGAATATTATCACTATGATATATATTCTTTAGAAGCCGGTGACGCCCACATTGCAAGACAGGAAGGTGAACTTCTTTCCCTTAAGGATTCTCTCTATGCCGTTATGCTTAAATCTGCTAATGAAGTTGCCAATGCCGTTGCAGAATATGTAGCACGAAGAACAGATACATATAATAATAGAATTGCAGAACTTAAGGCATCTAATGAAGAATATGATGAGTCCAAAATTGCCATTTCTGTTTTTGCTGATATGATGAATGAACGTGCCAAAGAAGCCGGAGCTTTAGACAGCCATTTTGCTAATCCACATGGACTTTTTCAGGAAGACCATTACACCACCTGCTATGATATGGCGATGATTACCAGAGCTGCTGCACAGAACGATGATTTTCTTAAAATTGAATCTAATACAACATACACTATTCCCGCAACAAACAAACAGAGTGAGACACTTACCATTGCTAATCGTCATCAGATGATGTTTCCAAATAATCCGGTATACTACGAAGGTATTCTCGGTGGTAAAACCGGATATGTTGACCAGTCAGGTACTACACTTGTTACTTTTGCAAAACGAAATGGTATGACACTTATCTGTGTTGTAATGAGATCAAATGGTGCAAATGTTTATAATGATACAAAACTTTTATTAGATTATGGTTTTAATAATTTCTCATTATCTAATATATCTAAAAACGAGACTAACTTTTCATTTAACAATACAACCAGTTATAGTAATCTTGATACAGTATTTGGTACAAACACTCCTCTTATTGAATTAAGTACAGATGGTGACGTTATTCTCCCAAATGGTGTTTCTCTTGCTGATTGCAAATCAGAACTTGATTTTTCAGAACCATCTGAGCAAAATGATAATAAAATAGCCCGTATAAACTATTATTACAATAATGTAAATGTAGGCGGAACTTCTCTTGTATTTAATTCTAACGAAGAATCTTTTTCATTTGGCCCAACTAAGGAAAATTCTTCTGACAACAAGAAGAAAAGTGATTCTATTAATATTAATGTCTGGATATTATTAGCAGTAATTGTAATAATCATTG
Organism: uncultured Eubacterium sp.; assembly: GCA_964595785.1. Classification (GTDB taxonomy): domain Bacteria; phylum Bacillota; class Clostridia; order Lachnospirales; family Lachnospiraceae; genus Bovifimicola. The sequence continues at coordinate 16,249 of CAZQRO010000032.1, read as the reverse complement.
CGATTATTCTAATTATAAAATATACAAAAGCTATTCAGAACTTTAACCGCAAGCGCAGGCGTCGTCTTAGAAAACGCCGACGTGCCGCACATAAGAGAAATATACATTAATTATATATATTTAGTAATTCAGAATATTAATAACGCTGTTTATTTATTCTGGTATATCAAATTTTTTACAGCGTAGAAAAGAGGTAAAATTATGGGATGGGTATCTCCAATTAAAGATGATGAAACACTTGAAAGATTTAAACAGGCACTAAGAAAGGTTGATGACAAATACTATATTATGTTTGAAATTGGTCTTGGAACAGGAATGCTCCTTCAGGACATACTGGTCTTGAAAAATAAAGATGTATATAAGAAAAAGACAATTTCTGTTGAAATAGGTGCCAGACAAATTGTAACAACCTTTGACATTCCTGAAACTTTACAGGAAATAATTAGCGATTATGTGAATGGTAAAAAACCAGATGCATACTTAATCCTTGGACATTCCAATGCATCTGCTCCACTTTCACGCGAACAGGCATACAGAGTATTTAAATCAGCCGGCAAAACCGTTGGTTTATCAACCATTGGTGCGCAGACTATGCGTAAGACATTTGCATGGAGATATTATAAGTCTACTAATGATATAACATATTTACAGCATTTATTTAATCATGCTTCACCTGCAATTACTTATCGCTATATTGGTGAAAAGCCAAATGTACAGGTTATTCTAAGAAAGACTACTGCTGAAGAAAATGAACGAAGCAGATATCTTTTATATTTGAACGATGCAGGGCGCAAACGCCTTACATCCGCAATTGATGAACTTACATCTATACGTGAACGTTTTGATGACCCTACTAATAATGATGCATTCTATGGCTGTGTAGATTGTTTCCTTGAAGAATTAGATGGTTTGATTGAAAATTATAAACAATCAGCCTCTGAATAGAAACTATTAAATAAGAAAAAAGTACAAGTCTTGATAACTTGTACTTTTTCTTATTTAATTAATTTCAATCCTTACAAATAATATATATTTTGTCATAAAAATCAATATTAATCCACTATTAAATCTACACTGTTCCCTTTCTCTTCATTCTTCTCTTTTCGCAAATAGTTTCTTTTCTCTTTGCAATATACTGATATTTATTTTCATCTATAGTGGAAACTTTTCTTATTCCATAATATCTATCCTTATCATAAACTTTCTTAATATTAATAATTCCTTCAATTAGACCATGCTCTTCACATTTTGCAACACATAGATATTTAGAACCATCTGAAAACCATCTGAGTTTTTTTCTGCATTTCTTTCTGCATATTGGACATTTGGTAATATACAAATCCGGATATTTTAGCAAACTGTCTTTACTGTCAAACTCTTTTGTAAGATATTCATTATGTGTTCCTAATTCACATTCTTTAGCTTCTTTATTTGATAATGGAAGATTATAATGATCAAGTGACATATATTTTAAAATATCTGCTGAATCTAATTTTGCCAGAACTTCTGCTGTATATATTGCATCGCCCAATGCTCTGTGATATACATTTTTCTGTTTAATATCAAGATACTTAACTGTTCTTTCTAAAGACATCTGTTCAGTTTCTTCCTCATGTTGAACACTAAAAATCTTCTGAACATCAATATACTTAAGAGGATAACTCCATGGCATCTCTATATTATGATATTTCATATTACATTGCAATTCATACAAATCCTGACTTCCATAAGTGCATAAGATATAATCTTCTCCACACCATCTTAAAAATTCCTTTATCACATATTTAAATCCTTTTTCATATTCAAAATCTCTGTCATGCAGACTTGTTATATTACTTATTATTGGATGGATTTTTTTAAATACTTCAGGCTTAATTAATTTTTGGTATGTTCCCTTTTTTTCGAAATTCTCATTTAGTTTTACTGCACCAATTTCAATAATTTCAAATAATAATGTACTTTCTGTATCTGAGCGCATGGATTGATTCCATTCTAAATCTAATACTATATAATTCATTATCTTTTCTTCCATGCCTTTCCACTATATATTTTATATATTATTCTAATTGCCTATATTTGCAAATAATGCCGCGATTTCGTCAGCACTAAGCTGCTTGTTTGGATCATATAAATCGATTTCCGGAATATCAATCTCAGGAACCTCTTTCTCTATAACGTCTAAATCGTATAAATCTTTATTATCTGCTGCTTCATCTGATAAACTGTTTATTTCTTCTGTTACCTGTTCTTCTGTTACCTGTTCTTCTGTTACCTGTTCTTCTGTTACTAACTCTTCTGCTGCTACACTGTCTGCTGCTACACTGTCTGCTATTTGTTCTTCTGCTATTTCATAACTCTGTTCAATTTCTTCTTCCTTATTAGAGACTACTGTCATATTGCTAACCGTTATATTTTCTAGTTTGTTTAATATATTGTTCTGACGTTCTGAAATTACTTTAAGATTGTCATTTAGAATTTCTTTAACACCTGTAAATTCATTTGAAAGATTATTGATTGAATCAACTATATTATCTCTCATATTTACAATGTCTGATGAAGGATTATATTTTTCTTCATTAGCTTTGAGTGGTTTTAATTCTATATTGGTTATTGCATATTTAATTTCACCTAATTGCTCATTATTTCTTTTAATTATAGTTTTTGCAATAGCCTTATCATTATTAATTAATTCTTCCTTTGCTTTACTAACTAATTCTTCCATCATATTAAACTTATTTTCAATTTTTTCTAATATACTTTTATTTACAGAATATATTACTTTTTGTGATTTCATATAAGTTTCAAACTGATTGTTTCTTTTTTCAATTATTTCTGAGATTCTCTTTGAAGTCTCCATGCAAATAAGGTAAATTAATATACTTGATGTAATAAACATCTCAACTGCAATAGGAATAATCATGCCAAATCTATAAATCGCATAACTGTTAAACATTTCCACCGCTAATAAAAGAATTACCCATATTATCAACCAGTTCAATTTTATATAATTTCTCTTTTTCTGATTTTCTTTTTTGTTCTCTTTCAGTTTTTCTTTTTTATTTTCTTTCGGTTTCTGTTGCTTTTCTTTTTGCTTTTCTTTTTGTTTTTCTTTTTGCTTTTCTTTTTGCTTTTCTTCCATATTTTCTTCCATATTTTCTTCAATAGTTATCTTTTCATCATTCATATGTACTTCTCCTTTGCATATTTACTTATAATATATATGTTATCAGTTTTCTTTAAAAGTACAAAAGTCATCCTACTACAATTCCAATACAACACTTTCAAATAGCTGTATCTGTAGCGGATGACTAATATAAAACGTTCGTGATGCGATTCGAACGCACGACCCCTTGCTTAGGAGGCAAGTGCTCTATCCTGCTGAGCTACACGAACATAATAAAAATTTTATCACAGTTATTTATATCAGTCAAGCATCCTTGAAATTAACATTTCCCTGTAACCATATATTTCCTTTAAATCTTCTTCCTATTGCCGGAACACCATATAAGTCATCCTGATTAATTACCACATTTAAAGTAATGTCATTACATTCAACTGTCAAATCATACATTTTTTCAAGAGTGACTTTATTAATGTTTTTATTTACTTCTATTATTTTACCAATTATCGCATAACGGTCACACTCAATTCCATATGGCATAAAACTTGTATCTACAATAGTAAGTATATCTTCATCAATGATTCTTTTTGATATTTGCGAGTATACCTCCATCTCATCTAAAGTAAGGCTTTCAATTGCGTCCTCATCACCTTTTTTTGCATCTGCAAATAACTGATTTTTGCTCTGTTTAATTATTCCGTATTTTTTAGAATAACTATCTTCTACATTAGTTGGTAAAATAATTTTTCCTGAAAGACTTAATCCGGACAAACCAACTTCCGCCGATATTCCTAAAGGCATTTTATAATTAACATAATCTAAAGCATTCTGTAAATAGAAAATTAAAGTAATATTACTCATTCCACTCTCACAAGCAGCCGAAAAAGAATAATTAGCTGAATTCTTTTCAATATTAATATCCTCGTAAAATTCAAATTTTCTTGGTTTTACAAATGGAAATGTATATTCCACTTCAAATTCTCCATTATCTAAAAATTCTCCGTGAATAACCAGTCCAATATTGTTATCAAACTGAACAAATATCTCTATAAGTTTTCCTCTTGTATCCTTCAAGTTCTTTTCTTTATATTCAAATATAGCTTTTTTAATAATATTTCTAAGTATTGGCTTAGTATATCCCCTGCCAAAACCTATTGCTCTATAATAATTATGCATCTGCAAACCGCCTGTTCCTTCTTATGCTAATATGTTTAGTTTACATAATGTAGTATTCTATTCCATATAATTGTCACTATTAACTGCTTTATCTACAGCCTCTTTTTCTTCTTCACCTAATAATATATATGATTCACCTTTAATTATCTCTTTAATATAAGTATAACAGCCTTCTCTACTATGCATCGCATTAATTACAAAACCTGTATTTTCTTTATTAAGCATAGCCAGAGCAAAACTTAATTTTCCTCCCATTTCATTAAATGCATCATATTTAACAATACCTGACTTCTGAAATGTGATTTGAAGATTCTCATTTATTTCATCAATTTTCTTATTTACATTTTTATCACATTGAATTAAATCATCTACCTGTGTAAATCTTTTTGCAATAACATTCTCAAGTGTCTTGCCGTCTTTTCCGCTCATAAACTTCTTATATTTATCATTTAACTTATTAATCTTTTTATTTGTAAAAATAATATATATAAGTAGTGCAGCACACACTACTAATAATCCAATTATAAAATAGGCTGGATCAATATCACCTATACCGATTTTGTTTAATAATTCACTGTTCATTTTATTATTTTTTCCTTTATCTTTTACTGTTTTGTACTCATAAACAAATCTAATAATCTCTCAAGTTCTTTATTAGAATAATACTCTATTTCAATCTTACCTTTACCACTTGGTTTATGATTAACTTTTACTTTTGTTCCCACTATTTCTTTTATTTTATTTTCAATATCCTCATATATAAATTCATTTTCTATCTGAGGTTTTTCTTTCTTTGGTTTTAAATTTGTAATACTCTTAATCAGCTTTTCTGTTTCTCTTACACTCAGTTTTTCATCCATTATTCTTGTAGCTAATTGTAATTGAAGTTCATCATCTTCAATTGCTAATAATGCTCTGGCATGTCCACTGGAAATAAGTTCTTCAATAACCATCTGCTGAACCTCATCAGACAATTTCAATAATCTCATAGAATTAGTAACAGCCGTTCTACTCTTAGATACTCTCTCCGCTAACTGATCCTGTTTCAGATTAAACTCAGTTAATAATCTCTTATATGCCTGCGCTTCCTCAATCGGATTAAGATCTTCTCTTTGAATATTCTCTATTAAAGCTATTTCTACTATTTCCTGGTCACTATAATCTTTAATTACAACAGGTACTTCTTTTAATCCGGCAAGCCTTGCTGCTCTCCATCTTCTTTCGCCTGCAATAATTTCATAATAATCTTTTCTTTTCTGGACTACTAATGGTTGAATAATTCCAAACTGCTTAATAGAATCACTAAGTTCTCCAAGTGCATCCTCATCGAATGCTTTTCTTGGTTGATTTCTATTTGGTTCGATAGAATTAATTTTAATGGTTACTACACCATCTTTTTCTTCATTATCTTTCTTCACAGACTTTATACTTAGTTCCTCTACATCTATTGAAGGAATTAATGAATCCAGACCTTTTCCTAATCCTTTTCTCGAATTTCTAGTTGCCATATTATATTATGCATCAGTAATGCATATCCTCCATTTCGCATTTTACTTTTTCTTCTTAATTAATTTAGATATTTTACTTTTCTTACTGTCTTTTTTGTCATATTTGTTATTATCAAATGAATTGACATCAAATTCTTTTCCTTCGTCATTATAGATTACTTCTTGTGCTAATAATCTATAACTTTCTGAGCCAACAGATTTTGAATCATATACATTAATAGGTAATCCATGGCTAGGTGCTTCAGCAAGTCTTATATTTCTAGGAATAATTGTCTTATATACATTCTGTTTCAAATTTTTCTTAACATTTTCCACTACTTCTAATGAAAGATTTGTTCTTGCATCATACATCGTAAATACAACACCTTCCATTTCAATTTCAGGATTAAGTCTTTGTTTAACAAGATTAATTGTATGTATTAACTGTGATAAACCTTCCAAAGCATAATATTCACACTGAATAGGAACCAGTACTGTATCAGCGGTTGTCATAGCATTTACTGTCAATATGTTAAGAGATGGTGGACAATCAATAATAATAAATTCATAATCATCTCTTACTTCATCTATAAACTTTTTAAGAAGAAATTCTCTTTTATCAACACCAATAAGATCTATTTCTGCGCCTGACAAATTTACATTTGAAGGCAGTACTGAAAGATTATCCAATACATTATTAAGAAGACAATCCTTTAACTCGCACTCACCTATAAACATTTCATATATAGTGTTTTCTAAATTATTTTTATCAACACCTAGACCACTTGTAGCATTTCCTTGTGGATCAATATCCACCACAAGAACTTTTTTACCGGCTTCAGCCAAACATGATGATAAATTAATAGATGTTGTAGTCTTACCCACTCCACCCTTTTGGTTAGCTATAGCAATTATTCTACCCATAACTATTCATGCATATTCTATTATTGAAAGATTTATTTTGCATGACTCCTTACTTATTTCTTTCAAAATGATTATTGTACTAAGAGGTATTATATCACGAATACTGCTATTAATCCAGTTGAAACGAAAAAATAAATGTTTCACGTGAAACATTTATTTTGATGTTGGGGTTAAATAGTATAAATTATGTTTATATTCATCAAATTGCATAAAAGAATAAATTTTTTATGCAATCCGATAAATAATATCGTGAGAATATATATTTGACCCCGGCAACTCTCTATATTTAATTAGAACTTATGTATACTAATTTTACTGTTGTTCCAAGGCCTGGAGATGATTCAATATTCAAAGTTCCATTTAATAATTCTGCTCTAAACTTCATTATTGAAATACCATTAAGATTGTTTGCACATAACACTTTATCTTCTTGTACTGTAAAACCATCACCATTATCTGTTATAATAATATTAACATTATAGATATTTTCATTAGCAGCTATAAAATTTATTTGATGCACATCATTATTTTCATTTTCAGCATTATTATCAATATTACTTTCTAATTTATCAATAATTACATTAATATTAATAATATTTCCATTTGAATGATAGTTAGCATTATCTATTGTTTCTTTAATAATTCTTATAACATTAATAATATTATCTTTCTTTTCTACTATCTTCATTCCTGAATATGAAAAATCAATTTTCATATTTATTAACTTTTGATATTCCTTTACAAAATCACTTATAGCTTTATATAACCCAGCATTTTCACCTAAATGTTTCACGTGAAACATTTTTGCACTTATTCTTTTTTCTATAATATTTAATTCTTCTTTAAGTCTAACAATTTCTAATTTTGCTCGGTTTGTATCTATATCTATAAGGTTTTCACAAAGTCCAAATTTATTTTGAATAATGTCAATATTCTTTTTAACTGTAGATGATAAATAATTATTATCCTTACCTATTTGCTGTTCGAGAATATCTGTTGTTATTTTTGAATAATCATCTTTAATTTTCTTTACTTCTTTTTTAATAATATACTTAGTATTTTTCACATTATTTGCAAGTTGATTTTCAATTTCATATATTTCATCAAGTGCCTCATCTATTTTAACTTTAGACTTTTCTAATTCTTTTAACTTTTCTTTCAAACACTTTATTTCAGTATTAAGTTCACTCTTTTTAAAATTTAATTTTTCTATTTCAACAATATTATTATCTTTATCAAAGGCATTTGGAGAAAATATCTCATACGTCGTATCAATATTTTTACTTAATTCAATAACCATATTTTCAATCTCGCCTATCTGATATGCACACTGATTTAAACTGTCATTTGTGGCAGTTATGTTTTCATCATTTTTTACTTTTTGACTTTTAATAAATGATATAATATTTTCCATAAATTTAATCTCGTCTCCAATGCTAATTAAGTGGCTCTTTCGATGGTGTTCCTGATTTTCTAGGATATTTATTGTTTAATTTACTAATTTTTCTAATCACAACAAAATTTCTTTCAACTTCTGTTTCATTTGGAAGTTCTAATGTAATTGTATGTTCTATTTTACCTCCAAGTTTTGCAATTGCATTAACAGCTCCAGATAATTCTTCATCAATGTTAGATGCCTTGTATGAAATAAAATTGCCATTAACTTTTATAAATGGTAAACAATATTCCGATAAAGTTGAAAGATTGGCAACTGCCCTTGATACACATAATTCATACTTCTCTCTGTATTCCGAATTATGACCATAATCTTCTGCTCTTCCATGAATGCATTTTACGTTTTCAAGTTCTAATTCAGTTATAACTTCATTAAGAAAATTGATTCTTTTGTTAAGGGAATCTAAAAGAGTAACCTTTATATCAGGAAACACAATCTTAATTGGAATTCCCGGGAATCCGGCACCTGTTCCAACATCAATAATATTATTTACACTTTTCAAGTCAATAACATTACTTACCAGTAGACTATCTGCAAAATGCTTTACAACCACATCACTATATTCCGTTATAGTTGTCAAATTCATTACTTTATTTTTTTCAACAAGCATTTCATAATATTTTACAAATTGGCCTGCCTGCTTATCTGTTAATTCTATATTAATCTTTTTGAATGCATTAATTAATAAATCCAAACTATATTCCATATATATAAATTAATCGATAATCGATTACTCCTTATTTTTTTAGTTCTCTTTCTCTTTATGTCTAATTACCATTATTTTCGTAAAACACAGTTTCATCTTCATTAGATTGAACTATCTGCTTATTCTTCAAATAATTAAACTGCTCAATATATACTAACAATACTGATATATCTGCCGGTGTAACTCCTGATATACGAGATGCCTGTCCAATAGATATAGGTTTACATAACTTAAGTTTTTGTCTTGCTTCGTTTCTAAGACTCTTTACATCACCATAATCTATATCTTCACTTATCTTCTTATTCTCAAGTTTCTTATACTGCCCTACCTGTTTAAGCTGTCTCTTAATATATCCATCATACTTAATATTTATGTTAACCTGTTCTATTACATCATATGAAAGTTCCTGTCTTTCACTGTCAAACTGTTCAAGCATTTCATAGTTTAATTCAGGTCTTTTAATTAATTCTGCAAGTGTAGTTCCCGTTTTAAGCAGTGTACTATCATGTTCCTCAAGAAATTTCTGTACTTTTTCATTTGCACCTATGTTTATTGACTCAAGTCTTGCAATTTCTTCTTTAATTAACTTTTCTTTTTTACAAACTCTATCATAAGTTTCATCACTTACAAGACCCACTCTATGACCAATTTCGGATAATCTCAAATCAGCATTATCCTGTCTTAAAAGTAATCTGTATTCAGCTCTTGAAGTCATCATTCTATAAGGTTCATGATTTTCTTTTGTAACTAAATCATCCACTAACACCCCTAAATATGCCTGTGAACGATCAAGAATTATCTGTTCTTCACCTTTTACAAACTGACCGGCATTAATTCCCGCTAATATTCCCTGTGCTGCCGCCTCTTCATATCCCGAACTTCCATTAAACTGTCCACCACTAAATAGTCCTTTAATCTTCTTAAATTCCAAAGTTGATTTTAACTGCATAGGATTAATGCAGTCATATTCAATCGCATATGCATTTCTTACTATTTTAACATTTTCAAGTCCCTTAACAGTTCTGTACATTGCATACTGTACATCTTCCGGAAGCGAACTCGACATTCCACCAAGATACATTTCATTTGTATATAATCCTTCAGGCTCAATAAATACCTGATGTCTGTTTTTATCAGCAAATTTTACTACTTTATCTTCTATTGATGGACAATATCTCGGACCTGTTCCCTCTATCATTCCTGAAAATAATGGTGAACGTTCCAAATTATCTCTAATAATATTATGTGTTTCTTCATTAGTATAAGTCAGCCAGCAGGATATCTGTTCCTTCTGGACTGATTCGGGGTCAGTTGAAAAAGAAAACGGAACTACTCTCTTATCTCCAAACTGTTCTTCCATTTTAGAGAAATCTATTGTACGTTTATCCGCTCTTGCCGGTGTTCCTGTTTTAAATCTAAACATTTCTATTCCATTGGCTTTTAATGAATCTGTTAAATGATTTGCAGGCTGAAGACCATTTGGTCCTGTTGGATTACTCACATCACCATAAATGCATCTTGCCTTAAGATATGTTCCTGTACAAAGCACAACTGCCCTAGAATAATATGATGCTCCTGAATATGTTTTAACTCCTTTAATTATATCATTTTCGACAATTATCTCTGACACTTCTGCCTGCCTGATAGTAAGATTATCAGTATTTTCAAGAGTTTTACGCATTTCATGGGTATATGCATGTTTATCTGCCTGTGCTCTTAATGAATGAACCGCAGGACCTTTTGATACATTTAACATTTTAGACTGAATAAATGTCTTATCAATATTTTTACCCATTTCTCCGCCTAATGCGTCAATTTCTCTTACAAGGTGTCCTTTAGAACTGCCTCCAATATTAGGATTACATGGCATTAATGCAATACTGTCAACACTAACAGTAAACATAATCGTATTAAGACCCATTCTGGCACACGCAAGAGATGCTTCACATCCCGCATGACCTGCACCAACAACAACTACATCATATTCTTCACATACATTAGACATAATTCATTACAACCTTTCGTTTATTTACCCATACAGAACTTACTGAAAATCTCATTAACTAAGTCGTCAGAAACAGCTTCGCCAATAATATTTCCCAGTACTTCGTATGCATTCATCAAATCAATTGAGTAGAAATCTTCAGGCATTTCATCGTCAATACTTTCATTGACCATTTTAAGACTTTCTATTGCCTCATTTAATGCCTCTTTATGTCTTAAATTTGTAATATATATTTCATCATTAAATGAAATCATACCATCATAAAACATTTTCTTAATTCTATCTTCAAGAATATCAATACCAACATTTTCTCTGGCTGATATCTCTATTGGTTCTGTATCAATAATTTTTTTTATTTCTTCTCTTGTTACTATACACTCTAAATCAGTTTTATTCAATAAAACAATTGATTTTTTATCAGAAATAAGTCTGATAATCTCTTTGTCATTTTCATCCATTGGAACTGAAGAATCTACCACATAAATTACAAGGTCAGCTTCTGATGCTGTTTTCTTAGACCTTTCCACACCAATCTTTTCTACAATATCTTCTGTTTCCCTTATTCCGGCAGTATCTATAATATTAAGATGCAATTCAGATAAATTCATGGATTCCTCTAAAGTATCTCTTGTAGTACCTGCTATTTCAGTAACAATAGCCCTGTCTTCACCTAATAATGTATTCATTAATGAAGACTTTCCGGCATTTGGTTTTCCTAAAATAACTGTTTTTATACCTTCAGAAATGATTTTTCCATTATCTGAAGTACTTAATAATTTATCTAAAACATTTAATATATCATCTACATCTATTTTTAACTCATCACCATAATTATCTATGCTTATATGTTCAGGATCATCAAGTGCTGCTTCAATAAAAGCAATGTGATGAATAATTTTCATTCTCATTTTTTTAATAATATTACTTATGTTTCCTTTTAACTGTGAAATAGATGCATCAAGTGCTAAATTATTCTTAGCATTTATAATATCTGTAACCGCTTCTGCCTGAGATAAATCTATTCTTCCATTTAAAAAGGCTCTTTTTGTAAATTCTCCGGGTTCAGCACATCTTGCTCCGCTTTTCAATAATAATTCGAATATTTTCTTCGTTATCAGAACACCACCATGACAGTCTATTTCTACTACATCCTCTCTGGTATAGGTATTCGGCGCCTTCATTATAACTACAAGCACTTCATCTATAATTCTGTCTTTATCTGTAATATTTCCATAATGAACTGTATGAGAAGATACTTTTTCTATATCTTTTTCTTTCTTATACGGACTAAATATTTTCTTAACTATTTCTATTGATTTTTCTCCACTCACTCTGACAATTCCTATTCCTGAATTACTCATAGCCGTGGATATTGCTACTATAGTCTCACTTTTAAACATATCAACTAACCATACCTTTCATATAATAAACCCGATATGAACATGACATTCCTATCGGGTTTAATTATTAACTACTTTAAATTATTTTTTAAGCAATACTATAATATGTCTGTAAGGTTCTTCACCTTCGCTCTTTGTAGTTACATATTTATCATTTTGTAGTGCAGAATGAATAATTCTTCTTTCATAAGGATTCATTGGTTCAAGTGAAACAGACCTCTTTGTTCTCTTAACTTTATAAGATATATTTTTAGCCAATTCTTCAAGAGTTGATTTTCTTCTTTCACGATAGTTCTCAGTATCAATTTTAACTCTTAAGTATTCTTTGCTCTCTCTATTGACAACAAGACTTACGAGATACTGTAATGAATCTATTGTCTGACCTCTTTTACCAATAAGCAGTCCCATCTCTTCACCAGACAGATTAATTTCCATTGTTCTGTCTGACTCTACAATTTTTATATCAATATTAACAACAAGGTTCATTGCTGTAAAGACTTTGTCCAAAAATTCTCTTGCTATATCTTCAATTGAATTTTTCTTCATTGCCTTAATCTTAGCAGGTTTCTTTCCTATTCCAAAAATACCATTGCTTCCAGCTTCGATTATTTCATATTCTAATTTATCACTAGTAGTTTCTAACTTAATTGCTGCAGCCGTAAGAGCTTCATCAACTGTCTTACCTTTAAATTCCATAAATTCCATAATCTCACCCTACTTTCTATTTTTATCTTCATAATTTTTAAGCATATTTGCTTTTTCAGCCATGCTTCCAGACTTATAATTCACATTAGAATTATTAATCTGTTTTGTTTTAACATTTGCATTATTTTTAATTGTTTTAGTATTAGTTGTTGCTGCCGTCGCAACTTTGTTAACATCTATTCCCTGTTTAGCTTTTTTCTTATTGGCTTTTTCTACATTTTCTTTAATAATATCCTTAACATCTACTTTTTTAAAGTAAGCGTTTATACAAACCTGGGATATAATCTGGAATATACCTGTACATACCCAGTATAAGCCAAGACCTGCCGGAACCGTAAATGCGATAAAAGCTGACATCAAAGGTAACATTACGTTCATTACCTTCATTGAATTACCCATTGGATTTTCAGACATCTGATCTTTATTCCCACTCATGGAAATCTTAACACTAAGCCACTGAGTTAAGAATGATAATAATGGAATTAAAATAGCTATTCCCATCATCATTTTTGGTGACTGGCTAAGGTTAATCGGACCAAATTCATTAATCTCCATAACTTTCTTTTCACTTGATTCTATTTCTGCTGATTCATTTGAGTCAATGTATTTAGAAACATCTTTTGATTTAACAGCTTCAATAAAAGTTTCTAAATCCTCTTTTTCGGATTTACCGGCATCATCAATTATTTCCTGCCATTCATCATCAGTTACAACAGATAATTCATTTACTAAATTATCAACATTTGCATAGGAATCTGATAAATTATCCCATTGTGATGTAGAATATTTTGCCAATATATCAATAACTTTTTTTTCTGATACAGTATCAAAAGAATCAAGCATATCATCAATATATTTATATTTGTCTTTACCATCTTTACCAACAACATATTTATCATATGCTGTATCTAAGTATTTATAGTAATCATAATCTGCAACAATTGCTTTACTAACAGGTTGGTAATAATCATAAATCTGTGGAACATATCCGGGAATACTACTGATAATATAATACAGTGAGAACATAATCGGCATCTGAATTAATAACTGAAGACAACTACCTGTAGGCGATGTACCATATTTCTCATATATTGCCTGTGTCTCTTCATTCATCTTCATCATGGAATCGTTGTCACGTTTTCCCTTATACTTCTTCTGAATTGCCTGAAGCTCCGGATTCATCAGTGTAGATAATTTTGAAAATTTCTGCTGTTTTACAGTTAATGGAATCATTAATAGCTTAACAATTAATGTGAACATTATAATACATAAACCAATATTTTCAATGTTAAATCCCTTGCTAAATAATAAATATATCCATTCCATTACTTTACCTAGTAATTTAGCACACCATCCGATAACCGGTACACTATTCTGGGTCAAAATAAAATTAAACAATGTCTTCCTCCTTTATGGAACAGGATCACAACCACCTTTTGAAAAAGGGTTGCATCTTAATATTCTTTTTAAAGCCAAATACGCACCTTTGAAGGGACCATATTTTTCAATTGCTTCTAACGCATATTGTGAGCATGTAGGAATAAATCTACAATGTGTATTCTTCTTAAGAGGAGATAAATATCTCCTATAAAATTTTATTCCACCGATTAATATAGATTTCATTATATCAGATAATGCCCTAAAAATAACTCTAACAACCTTCAAAGTTACACCATCTCTTCTTTTAATAATTTGTGTAATCTGCATAAATTCAGAAACGAACTAAGTATATCCTTATATCCGGCATCTTTTGCCCGGACTCTTAACACTACTACTATATCTGCATTAAATCTGAATTCTTTCTCATTTAATCTGAAACTCTCTCTGATAAGTCTGGTTAAATGATGTCTTACAACACTATTTCCCACTTTTTTGCTAACAGATATTCCAATCCTATTTATTTCACTTTCACTTTTTACCATATACATAACAAGATATTTATTAGCATAAGACTTACCGTTCGTATACACATATTTGAATTCATCATTTTTCTTAATTGAATTAAATTTTTTCATTCAAAATCACCATTTTTTATAGTAGTTTACTCATTCTGCCATACTATTAAAACCATTTTTCAATATTGGCTCTAATCAGTTAATTTTTATAAAAAAGAAGAAAAGACCACATAACTGCGGTCTTAAGCTGATAATTTCTTTCTTCCTTTTAATCTTCTTGCTGCTAAAACTTTTCTTCCGCTTGCAGTACTCATTCTTTTTCTAAATCCATGAACTTTTGCTCTTGATCTCTTTTTAGGCTGAAATGTCATCTTCATTATACATGCACCTCCTCTTCACATAAAATATAAAATTGGAAAATATCGTTACAATTATATTGTATAAATTCCTATAAGTCAAGCCTTTTTTCAATAATTGGTTTTATAAAATATTACTGTCTGTTATAAACTTGTCCACTTTACATAACTTTAAAATAGATTTACATAATTTTATCCACATTTTGTGGATAACTTGTGGATAACTTTACATTAATATTAATTATTAACCCATTTTAAAAGATTTTTATATTATCTTAATACTGTGAATTACTATTTCTACAATATCAACACCATAATTATTGTAAACCATTTTTTTATTAATTTAATAATTTTTATTAACATCATGTATATTTTTTTAATAACATTATCAACTGGCATATATTAGGTATTTTTAAATACTTTTTTTAAAAGTTATACACTTTATCCACACTGTTATCCACATTTTTGTTAATTTATATAAAATTTAGTTTCTTCTATATTAATATTTTTCTATATTTTTTTTTTACTATCTCATGAATAATATTAGAAATATATTTTTTCACTCCAATATCTATTGATTACAATTATAATTTTTATATACTTTTTAACATATACTTTCTTTTTTCCTATTATTAGATTGAAAATTTGTCAATTTTGTTATAGAATGAATATATCTGTAATTCTGCTTATTTTTATTTATATACTAAAAATACCTTATATAAGTTTCTTACAGACAATTATTAGAAAGGCATGGTTTATTTATGTTAGAAATTTTACAAAGTAAATGGAATGAAATATTAGATTATATTAAACACGAATATGATATTTCTGACGTTTCTTTTGATACCTGGCTTAAGCCGTTGAAAGTGCATTTAGTTAAAGATGGAGTAATTACAATTGTTGTTGAAGAAAGTCTTGGTGTCAGCTACATTAATAAACGATTTTATAAATATTTCAAAGTAACTATAGCAGAATTTTTAGGAGAAGAATATGAAATAATATTTATTTCACCTAATGA
>CAZQRO010000031.1:0-20811 GCA_964595785.1 uncultured Eubacterium sp. | reverse complement strand
AAAATTTCTTCTGTTTCTTCTAATGTAACACCACTGTCTCTGCATCTTGCAGCCATCTGATGTAATTCGCAAAGGATTTGTTTTTTATGTTCACTCATTATATATTCCAGATTATCAATCTTTACAAATGTTCCCCGCCCTGACAATGTATAGATAAAACCTTCATGTTCTAAGTCTGCATATGCCCTTTTAACAGTAATTGCACTTACATTTAAGTCTGCTGATAACTGCCTGACACTTGGTAAATGTTCGTTATGTACCAACTCTCCTGCAAAAACTGCCTGCTTTATGCATTGTTCAATCTGTTCATATAACGGCTGTTCACTATCATATGAAATGTTTATGTTCATCTGTATTCCTGTCCTTTCATAAAAGTCTGATAACATAGTATCCGTCGCCGTAACTACTTTTGCCACTCTAATCCTATGATGCCAAAGTCAAATAGCATCCTGTATATAAATATAAAAGTGAGTATAGTGTGTCTATATCATATACTCACTCTTAATATACTTGTCAATTACTTTTTTATAAATCAATAATCTATGAACTGCACAAATGACATATCCACATTTCCGCTTATTACACCAAATTCATATCCATTACTCTGATAATACTCAATAATCTCAGGAAGCGCTGCAAGTGTCTCTGTCTTCGTTCCACTGTCATGCGCCAGCATAACAATGTGATTTTTTCCCTCAGATTCATTTTTGATTTTTTCTACAATACTTTCTCTCGTAGCTGCAGCACTTCCATCACCCACACTTACATTCCAATCCACAAAATCATATCCTTTATCCTTCATACTTCTGGCGATTGTTTTAACCACGCCCTTACCATAACTGTTCGTACTTCCTCCAGGAAATCTGAAATAGTTCGGTGTTGTTCCTGTTACATTTTTCACATAGTCATAAATAGTATTAAAATCATTTATATATGCATCAACTGAAGAATATATTGTATCATAATCATGAGTTGCCGTATGAATTTGTATACTGTTTTTGCGCTTAATTATATCTTTGTAAATATCTTCATGCTGTGGCTGGTATGTCACAAAAAACGTGGCATTTACATTATATTTATCTAATACATCAAGAAACTGTGGTGTCAGATCAGACGGTCCGTCATCAAATGTAAGATACACTATTTTCTTATCTGCCGGGACCTGTTCCTTAATACCACTCGCTGCAATCATACTTTCTAACTCATCATTTTTCACTGACATAGATTCTTTTTCACTTTCTAACTCATCAACCTTTTTACTTAATTCCTCTTCTGCCGCCTTTTGAGACTCATGATTCTTATTAAGTTCACTTTTTTCTGTCACAAGTACGCTGACTTCTTTAGCAAAATTTTTACTGTTATTCTTCTCCTTAGACAATTTAGAATATAGTATTCCTGACACTACACACATTACACAAATTGCCGTTAATAGCACTATACTTATAATAGTATTTCTTCTGTTTACTTTCTTATTGTTTTTCATTTTGTTCCTCATTTCTGTGTTTTTCTTTATTAATAAAATAGATGTTTAAGTCAAATAGTGTAAATTATGTTTATATTCATCATATTGCAGGGGAGAATGAATCTTGCATTGCGAAGATAATTAGATTTTCCTAGTATCTGATGCATATTCAGCAATGATTTGACACGATGTCAAATCAAGCACCAACCGCTATGGATAGCGGATTTGGTGCAGTTGCGTCATAAAATATTAAAACTTAATCAGATACTTAGAAAATATTATTATCATAGCACAGCAAGACGAATCTCCCCTGCAATATGATGAATAATATCATAATTATATATATTTGACTCTAACATCATAAAATAGTTTAAGTCAAAACTCTGTCTGACTTGAAATCTTCTCACATAAGTGGTGCAAGCAGGCGGGATACCTGTTCTTTGATTCTGATTAAAAGACTTCTTCTGTTATAATTCGACTTTGTAATTTCACTGCATTTCGTCAAATCATCTAAAAATGCCTTTTCAAGCTGCCATGATATTTCCGGATCATACACCACTGCATTTACCTCAAAATTTAATGCAAAGCTTCTTCTATCCATATTGGCTGTTCCATAGCAGCTTACAAGTCCATCCGCCATCATCCCCTTTGCATGGAGAAATCCACCATCATAGCAGTAGCATTTCACTCCCGAACTAATTAAATCGCCTGCGTAGGAATACGTTGCCCAATATACAAATGGATGGTCAGGTTTACAAGGTATCATCACCCTTACATCAACACCTGATAACGCTGCTATTTTGAGTGCCTGCAATACACTGTCATCAGGTATTAGATATGGTGTCTGAACATAAATTCTTTCCTTTGCCTTATTAATAAGACGAAGATAATTATCTCTTATCTCCTGCCGCTTTGAGTCAGGTCCGCTTGAAATAATCTGCATTCCCACTTTTTCTCCAAGTATAGGTGTCTTAATGTTAAAGTATTTTTCCTGTCCAAACAGGTTTTCCTTAGTTGTATAATTCCAGTCTAATAGAAATCTGGTCTGTAAATCATTAACCGCCGCACCCTCTATTTTCAAATGGGTATCTCTCCAGTAACCGAATTTCTTCTTTTTCCCCAGATATTCATCGCCTATATTAAATCCACCCACATACGCTGTCTTCCCATCAATCACCACTATTTTTCTGTGATTCCTATAATTAAACCTCATTTGAAATCTGCCAAGAAATGCCGGAAAGAACTCACCTAATTTAATTCCTGCCTTCTTCATTCTTTTAACATTCTTACGCCCTAAATCTCTTGCCCCCATGCTGTCATAAAGCAGCCTTACTTCTACTCCCTGAGCTGCTTTCTTCTCTAGCACTTTAAAAATTTTCTCAAAAAGTTCACCCTTACTGATAATATAATATTGAATATGAATAAATTTCTTTGCTTTTTTCATTTCCTCTATTAAATCATTAAATTTGGCATTTCCATCTGTAAAAACTTTTACTTTATTGTTTTCACTATAAATTGCGCTGCTGGTTTCTAAATTAAATAACACCAGGTCTTCATAGTCACTTACTCTCTTATCTGAAATACTGAATTCATTATTTAATATTCTGTTTTCCTGCTTCTTAATGGCAGCATTTAACTCATCCTCTACCTCTTTTATCTTAAACATTCTGCTCTTATGATAATCGTGTCCAATCACAAGATAAAGCACAAATCCAACTATAGGAATGAAGTATAGCAGCAATAACCATGCCCATACCGAGGTTGGGTCTCTTCGTTGAAAAAATACAATAATTATTCCCAGAAAAACATTTATATAAAATATATTACTATATATCCATTCCCCTACTGCCTTTGCTACCTTTACCACATCATCCATATTTTCACCTGCTTTTCTCATAAATTATCTGTAAGTTTTTTATTTGTATTATTTTGTAACAGTTCAGCCATAAAGTAAATAAAATGAACATCATGCTTGCATGAATGGGCATTTTATTTACTTCATGGTATGAGCGCAAGGTCATGAGCAAAAACAAGCTGCGAACTAGCGAAAAGCATCGCAGATGCGGTTTTGCGAATTGTGCGGCTGAACTGTTACATTATTTTACCTGTATTGCCAAAAAAGAATTGTATTTTATTCTTATCAATGTTAAAATACCTTTTATATATTGGTTCGTATACCAATGATTATAAGTATTTATTATAGAACGGAGGAAAGTATGTCACTAGCATTAAAAATTTTATTAGTTGTTATAGTTGTTTTACTTGTATTATTGATTGTATTATATGTATTAGGACGTAAGGCTGAGAAAAAAGCTGAAGCACAGCGTAGTTCCATGGAAGGACAATCTCAGACAATGTCGTTTTATATAATTGATAAAAGGAAGATGAAGTTAACTGAAGCAGGTTTTCCTAAAATAGTTGTTGAACAGACTCCTAAGTATCTTCGTCGTGCCAAGGTTCCAATTGTAAAAGTTAAAGTAGGACCAAAGGTTATGTCACTTATGTGTGATTCAAAAGTATATGATACAATCCTTCCTAAACAGGAAGTTAAAGCTCAGGTGAGCGGTATATATGTAATGTCTGCAAAGAGAATCCGCGGACCACTTCCGACACCTAAGAAATCCCGTAAGGAACTTAGAGCTCTGAAAAAAGCTGCTAAGACAACTCTTAAATCAGAATCTAAAAAATCTAAATAACTACATGCTTTAATTCGCAGTAACTTAAGGTTGCTGCGAATTATTTTTATTATTATGATGCCGTGGCAAATAAAATACATTAATGATTAGACACTTCTTTGCAGATTTTAATCTCTACTATACAGTCTGCCGCTTTCTCTTCTTCCACAACAAGTGTATATTCAATTCTGGCATTTATCTCATCTGTACTTTCATTAAAATCAATATATTTAGTATCTATTCCTATAAATAAGCTGCCCATTACAGTTTTATAATGTGAATTATTTAGTTTACCTTTTTCAAAGTACAAATGGGCTGCCCCACTTCCTCTTTTAATAAGTTCAATGTTATCCGGCTGCATTTTAATTATACTGTTATAGGACTCACCTGAATGTTCATCTGTTTCTTTATAACAGATATAATGTTTTCCGTTTTTATTATAATATGTTCCAATAACGTCTAATACCACATCCGACTTATCATATCCTGCGTCATGAAGACCTTTTATAATAATTCTTACATCTTTTTCCATTTAATTCCTCCATGCCAAAATATTTTTATGATTTTCTTAAATGTATCGTCAGCAATTCAAATCATATGATTTTTTGGGGGCAAATATATATAATTACCATATTATTCATCAGATTGCAGGGGAGATTCGTCTTGCTGTGCTATGATAATAAGATATTCTTAGTATCTGATTAAGTTTCAATATTTATGACGCAACCGCACCAAATCCGCTATCCATAGCGGTTGGTGCTTGATTTGACATCGTGTCAAATCATTGCTGAATATGCATCAGATACTAAGAATATCTAATTATCTTCACAATGCAAGACTCATTCTCCCTGCAATCTGATGAATATAAACATAATTTATACTATTTGACTCCAAAATCATCATATATTATCTGTTAATATTCTTCTATATTAATCTGCGTAATGTTATCAATATGAAATGGCAGAATTGAATTTGCAAAACTCTTGAATTTATCCGCAGTATCACTTACATAAAAGTCATACATTCCACCAGTATATCTGTGTTCATTTCCTGCTGCAAGATTCTTCTTATTAAGCAGACTTCTAAGGCTTACAGCTGTTTCATATGCCGGATTAACCAGTGTTACCTTCTCACCCATAACTTCTCCTACCGTATTCCTTATAAGAGGATAATGAGTACATCCAAGTACCAGAGTATCAATATCCTTATTCTGAAGTTCTACAAGATATCGTCCTGCCACTTCGTACGTTACAGGGTCTTTAAGCCACCCCTCTTCTACCAATGGTACAAATAAAGGACAGGCTTTGGTTACCACGGTAATGTCTTTATCATGTTTATTAATTATATCCGTATAAATACCACTGTTAATCATTGCTTCTGTTCCGATTACACCAATTCTCTTGTTAACAGTCTTCTCAACCGCAACCTTTGCTCCCGGTTTAACCACACCGATAATCGGTATATCCAGTTCACGTTCAATTTCCTCTAATGCAATGGCACTTGCAGTATTACATGCTATAACAATAGCTTTCACGCCTTTAGTTTTTAAAAACCTTATTATCTGTCTGGAATATTTAATAATGTTATTTTTTGATTTATTGCCATATGGCACTCTCGCCGTATCTCCAAAATATACTATCTTCTCATTTGGTAACTGCCGCATAATCTCTCTTGCAACTGTCAGTCCGCCAACTCCGGAGTCAAATACTCCTATAGGTGCAAGTAGTTTTTCGTTATTTACCATATCTTCCATGAGGCACGCCTTTCCCTTTACTATACAAAGTTCTGATTAAGAATTCTTTGATTTAAAAGTCCACATTTGAATATACATTATAGCAGAGTTTTTATTATTTGAAAAGCGGGGTTGAAATTTACTTACTTATTCTTTACAATAAGGGTTAAGCTATCAAAAAACATTACTAACTTTATTTTTTGATGCATGAATACATTTATATTTGAGGAAAAGCAGGTAAATTACAATGAAGATAGGATTTGACAATGAGAAATACCTTAAAATGCAATCAAAACACATTCTTGAACGCATTAATAAATTTGGAGACAAGTTATATTTAGAGTTTGGTGGAAAACTATTTGATGACTATCATGCTTCCCGTGTG
This sequence comes from uncultured Eubacterium sp., assembly GCA_964595785.1. Lineage (GTDB taxonomy): Bacteria > Bacillota > Clostridia > Lachnospirales > Lachnospiraceae > Bovifimicola. The sequence continues at coordinate 14,557 of CAZQRO010000031.1, read as the reverse complement.
CTTCCGGGTTTTGAACCAGATAGTAAACTTAAAATGTTAATGCAGCTTTCTAATCAGGCAGAAATAGTTATCGTTATCAGTGCGGCAGATATCGAGAGAAATAAAGTACGCGGTGATTTGGGAATAACATATGATGAAGATGTAATCAGACTTATGAATGCATTCACTTCCCGTGGGCTGTATGTGGGAAGTGTTGTTATCACACATTATGAAAGCCATAAGGCAACAGATACATTTAAAACCAGATTAGAGAAAATGAATGTCAAAGTTTACCTTCACTATTCAATAGAAGGGTATCCTTCAAATATTCCATTTATTGTAAGCGATGAGGGATATGGCAAAAATGACTATATTGAAACCACCAGACCTTTGGTGGTAATTACTGCACCGGGACCTGGCAGCGGCAAAATGGCTACCTGTCTTTCCCAGCTTTATCACGATCACAAACATGCTATAAAGGCGGGCTATGCCAAGTATGAAACATTTCCAATATGGAATATTCCGCTTAAGCATCCCGTAAACTTAGCTTATGAAGCTGCCACGGCTGACTTAGATGATGTAAATATGATTGACCCTTTCCATCTTGAAGCCTATGGTGAAACCACTGTTAACTACAATAGAGACGTGGATATTTTTCCTGTTCTCAATGCCATTTTCGAGAAAATCTATGGTAATAATCCATACAAATCCCCGACAGACATGGGTGTTAACATGGCTGGAAACTGTATTATTGATGATGAAGCCTGCCGTCAGGCTTCTAATATGGAGATTATCAGAAGATACTATGAAAGCCTTAATAAATTAGCAACTGAATCAGGCAGTGAACATGAAGTTCACAAAATCGAATTAATTATGAATAAGTCAAATATTACCACTGCGGACAGAAAAGTAATAGTTGCTGCCAAAGAACTTGCAGCATCTTTAGGTGTTTCTACTGCTGCAATGGAATTAGAAGACGGAAGAATTATTACCGGTAAGACTACGGATTTACTTGGTCCGTCTGCCGCCCTTTTGTTAAATGCATTAAAGACTTTAGCGGGCATTGACCATGATACACTTATAATTTCACCTGAAGCCATTGAGCCAATCCAGCATCTGAAAGTGGATTATCTGTCAAGTATTAACCCACGGCTTCACACTGATGAAGTTCTTATTGCCCTTGCCATGAGTGCCACAAATGATTGTAATGCCCGCTTAGCCATGGCAGAACTGTCTAAACTCTCGGGGCTTGATGTTCACACTTCAGTTATGCTTTCCGAAGTTGACAAAAAGATTTTCAAAAAATTGGGTGTGCGTCTCACCAGCGAACCTGTTTTTGAAAAGAAATTTTAATTAACTACTTTTATTTTTAAAAGCATCTGCTATAATTAATGCGTTACAATTATAAATTTAAAGAAAAAAGCAGAAAGGAAATTTGACAAACACAGCTTCTTTACTCATTGTGTTTGTATCTTTCAAATACAGGTATTTTTACGTTTGAAAGACTTGGTAAAAATCATGAAAGACTATAAAATAGAAGATATTATGAAAAAGCCCTGCCACGTTCATTTTGTAGGCATCGGAGGAATCAGCATGAGCGGACTTGCTGAAATTCTTATAGATAACGGTTATACAGTATCAGGTTCCGACTCTAGGGAATCAGTAGTCACAAAACAACTTGAATCACTTGGTGCAAAAATCAGTTACGAACATGATTACAATAATATAACAGATGATATTACTTATCTTGTATACACGGCTGCTGTCAAACAGGATAACCCCGAATTAGTGGCAGCAAGAGATAAGGGTATTACCAGTGTGACCCGTGCTGTTCTTCTGGGTCGAATTATGGAACAATATAAAACTGCCATTTCCGTTGCGGGAACTCATGGCAAAACCTCTACTACTTCCATGATTTCAGAGATTATGCTTGCATATGAATGTGACCCTACCATTTTAGTCGGAGGAATGCTTAAGACAATCGGCGGCAATCTCCGCATCGGTCATTCAGATTATCTTATTACGGAAGCCTGCGAATATACTAACAGTTTCTTATCACTTATTTCTAATATAAATGTCATTTTAAATGTCCGCGAAGACCATTTGGATTTCTTTAAGGATATTGATGACATCAGACATAGTTTTAAGGTATTTGCAGATAAATTAAACGAAAAAGGGACATTGGTAATCAACAGCGGCATAGATAATTTAAGTTATTTTACTAATAATCTCAAATGTTCTTATGTGACATTCGGTTTAGATGACAATAGTGATTTTTCTCCATTAAATATCACATATAACCAATTTGCCTGTGCCTCATTTGACGTGGTAAAGAAAGTCATTAAATGCAATGACGGAAGCTGCTCCGTATCAGGACATGAAACTGTTGCCCATATTGATTTAAAAGTGCCCGGAGAGCATAACGTACTAAATGCCCTGGCTGCATTTGCAACTGCTTCTTCTATTAATATTCCTGTTGATTTCATTGTAACCGGACTTAATAACTACTCAGGTACTGACAGACGTTTTCAGTATAAAGGAACCTTCAATGGTGTAACAGTGGTTGATGACTATGCCCACCATCCTGATGAGATTACTGCAACTTTAACGGCTGCTAGAAATTATCCTCACAAGAATCTGTGGTGTGTATTCCAGCCCCATACCTATACACGAACCAAGGCACTCATGGACAAATTTGCTGAAGCACTGATGCTTGCAGATAAGGTCGTCCTTGCTAAAATATATCCTGCCAGAGAAACAGATGATTTAGGAATAAGCTCTGATACATTGAGAGACAAAATCGAAAAACTCGGCAAGGAAGTATATTATTTTCCTACTTTCGAAGAAATAGAAAAATTTTTATCAAAAAAATGTATCAACGGTGATTTGTTGATAACTATGGGAGCTGGAGACGTAGTATTAATTGGCGAAAATATGATAAAAGAATAAGTTATCCACATTATCCACATTTTATTGTGAAAAACCGCATGATAAAAATGTGGATTTCTTTATATTTTTACCTTTATTTTAACTATGTTTTTACATTGATTTTTCACTGTTTTAACAATAATTAGATATGCCTAACTCTATCTTGTCCACACTATCCACATTATCCACAAAGCCAAAAACCCCTTTATTTTCAAGGGTTACGGCAAAAATAGGTGTATTATTTTTTTTTCATTTATGCTATAATGACTACTCAAAGAAATATTAGTAGTGAAAGGTATTGAAACAAATGGGTACGATAAAATTAGAAGGTAAGTCTGGCTGCTCTGCGACTTTGATTTCAAATCGCTTTTTAGATGAATATATGCCGAACGCCAATGGCGAATTTGTTAAAATTTATTTATATTTACTAAGAGCCCTGTCTTCTCCTGATATGGAGATTTCAGTGTGTCATATTGCTGACATTTTTAATCATACGGAGAAAGATGTCATTCGTGCCTTGAAATATTGGGAACAGATTGGTCTGTTAGAACTTGGGTTTAATTCCGATAAGATTATTACAAATATCTGTATGAAGCCGCTTGTTTCTGATTATATGACTACAGACGGAACCAATATTGAGATTTCAACTTTTAGTGCTTCAAAGTCACAGGCTTTAACGCACATACATAAAGAAATTACCTCCGGAGCTATTAAGCCGGAGATTCCGGCAGAACCTGTTAAAGCTGCTGATTCTAATACAGAACAGAATCATGTCAATAACAATTCGAGCATTTTACAAACCAAGTTATCTGCTGATTCTGTGAAGCAGGTCATAACTGCTTCCGTAAAACCTGCTAAAAAGGTTTATACTGCTGATGAAATTGATGCATTTAATGAGAAAAGTGACGTTATAGAATTTCTCTATCTGGCACAGAAATATATTGGCAAACCTCTAAGCGGTACTGATGTGAATACACTTCTATACTTTTACGACATATTGGGATTTGAAGCAGATTTGATAGAATACCTTATTGAATATTGCATAACTAACGGACATAAGAGTCTTAGATATATGGAGAAAGTTGCCATAACATGGGCAGATGAAGGAATTAATACCGTAGAACTTGCAAGAGCCAATACTGAATTATATAGTTCAAGCTGCTATCCGGTCTTAAAAGCATTCGGTCTTAGCGGACGTAATCCCGGTGAAGGAGAAAAAGCCCTCATTATTAAGTGGACAAACTCTTATGGATTTACCATGGATATTATATTAGATGCCTGCAACAGAACTATGAATGCCATTCACCAGCCGAGCTTTGAATATGCGGATTCTATTCTTTCCAAATGGAAAGAACGTGGCATCAGAACTCTTAGTGATATAAAAGTATTAGACGGTGAGCATCAGAAGAATAAAACGGCTTATAATAAGAACCATACTGATTCTAAACCTGAGAATTCCTCTAAATCAAAGAATACATTTAATGACTTTAACCAACGTACATACAACTATGAATCTTTAGAAAAAGAACTTCTCAATAACATATAACCGTTCATTATCAGATACATTTGATAAGTAACTATTAACTGTTATTAAAACATTTATGGAAATGCTGCTGCATTTCAGGCGGAGGACTACAGATGTCACTTACAAATATGCAATATGATGAGATTATACGCTCATATAACAGAATTCAACTAGAGAATAAACGTCTCCAAAACGAGAGGATTGCTGATATATATAACCGGATTCCCCGCATTAAAGAGATTAATGACGAGATATCTTCAATGTCTCTTGCAACTACAAAATTTCTGCTTCTTAATAATGGAGGAAAGAATTCAATTGACGAGTTCCGCTCTAAATTAAATGAACTTAAGAAAGAAAAATTATCTCTCCTTACTAATAATGGTTTTAAATCCGATTATCTGGATATGCACTACAGATGTGCGGACTGCAAAGATACAGGTTATATAGATAATAAGAAATGCCATTGTTTTAAGCAGGCTGAAATAGAGATTCTTTATAAACAGTCTAACATTAAAGAAGTTCTTTCCAATGAGAATTTTGATAGTTTTAATTTGGATTATTTTAACGATACTGATACCGATTCGGTTACCGGAAAGACTCCGAGGGCTAATATGAATGATGTCCTTAAAATATGCCACAGTTTTGCAGATAATTTCACTTCAGCCGAGCGGAAGTATACAAACCTTCTGTTTTTCGGTAAAACAGGTGTGGGAAAAACCTATCTCTCTAACTGTATTGCCAAAGAATTAATTGAGAAAAGTGTTTCTGTCATATACTTATCAGCCATTAGTTTATTTGATATTTTGTCTGATGCGGGATTTAATAAGTCTGATGTGGATGCCAAAAACAAGTCACAACAGATTACAGACTGCGATTTACTTATCATAGATGACCTTGGAACTGAATTATCTAATTCATTTACCAACTCTGCGTTATTCAACAAGATTAATGAGAGACTCCTTAACAAGAAGTCTACTATTATATCCACTAATCTGGTTTTTCCCGAATTAATGGAACGTTATTCCGAAAGACTTACATCACGTCTTGCCAAGGAATATACTTTTATGAAAATATATGGTGATGATTTAAGACATAACCATAAAAGAACAAAGAGTTCCGCAAGCGGAACTCTCGCGCCGAGCGTAGCCGCTTCAGCGACATAATACACTTCGCGCAAGTGCGCATCCATGTGAAGTTTTTTTTATTTCATAGGTCGTACTTTCTCTTTTATACTTTCAGTAGGCCATACTTTTTTCTAAACATTTACAACTTTTTAATTATTTACTTGACTATAACAAATCATAATGTTATATAATTATGTGGACTATCACAGAAAACACAACGGAGGTTTGATCATGTTAGCAGAAGAAAACAATTTAGCAACTATTCCTGTAGGTCCTCTTGGTATTATAGCTTTAAACAGCTGTGATTCAATTGGCAAAAAGGTGGATGCATATATCTCGGCATGGAGAGATGACAGAGAAAATGAGCATAAGAATACCATCGCTTTTTCAGGATACCAGAAAGAATCTTATCTTATTGATGCAAAAATTTCAAGATTCGGTTCCGGTGAGGCAAAGGGCAACATCAATCAGTCAGTCAGAGGTAAAGACCTTTACATTATGTTAGATGTTACTAATTATAGTATTAAATATTCACTTTGTGGTATGGAGAATCATATGTCTCCTGATGACCACTATCAGGATTTGAAACGTATTATTGCGGCTGTTGCCGGTAAAGGTAAAAGAATTACAGTTATTATGCCTTTCCTATATGAAAGCAGACAACATAAACGTACAGGAAGAGAATCTCTTGACTGTGCATTAGCTCTTCAGGAATTAACTAATATGGGTGTTGAAAATATCATTACTTTTGATGCTCATGACCCGAGAGTGCAGAACGCAATTCCTCTTAAGGGATTTGAAACTATTCAGCCTGCCTATCAGTTTGTTAAAGGTTTATTACGTAATGAGAAAAATTTACAGATTGATGCAGAGCATTTAATGATGATAAGCCCTGATGAAGGTGGTATGGGACGTGCCGTATATCTTGCAAATGTATTGGGCATTGACATGGGTATGTTCTATAAGAGACGTGATTACAGCAAGGTAGTTAATGGACGTAATCCAATCGTAGCACATGAATTTCTCGGTGCTTCTGTTGAAGGCAAAGATGTGTTCGTTATTGACGATATGATTTCTTCAGGTGAATCCATGATAGATGTTGCTACAGAACTTAAGAGAAGAAAAGCCCGCAGAGTATTTGTAGCTGCTACATTCGGTTTGTTTACAAACGGTCTTGAAAAATTTGATAAAGCTTACGAAGAAGGAATAATTGACAGAGTACTTACTACTAACTTAACATATCAAACTTCGGAATTATTAACAAAGCCATATTACATTAATTGTGATATGAGCAAATATATTGCATTACTGATTGATACACTTAACCATGATGCTTCAATTAGTAATCTTCTTGATCCCGTCACACGTATTCAGAAATGTCTTGCAAAATACCGTGATGGAGAGAACATATAGTAATTTATTAAAAACAAACTATTATTTAAATATCAAAATGTATTATTTTTAGATATATTCATCAATTTTCACAAAAGCTTCCGCTTGCTGTGCTATGATAATAAGATTTTCTAAGTATCTTATTATAATTTGATATTTATGACACAATCGCGCTAAATCCGCTATCCATAGCGGTTAGCGCTTGATTTGACCTCAGCACCATCTTATTAATTCCCCCAATATTCCTGATAAACTCCGCCATCTGCTCCACCGGGTGCCTCATTATCAGATGGAATCGGCTTGTATGGCTTGTATTCTGTTGCATTCTCCTGCTGCTGACTATCCACAGGAGACTCTTGTGATTGTTCATTACTCTCTAAAGGAACAGTAGTTTCTTCAGATGTTGTGGCCGATCCATTGCTATTTTCGTCTGTGTATATAGAATTTTCCTGGCTCTCATCTTCAGTGGTTGTCTCGGATGTGGTTTCTTCTCCATTACTGAGATTTCCGCTCTGAGTAACATATGGTACAAAATCTTTTACTTCTAGGCCTTCGTGAATCTCTGTCATAAAGTTTTTCCATATATTTCCCGAACAGGTATTACCATATCCATCATTAATAATTTGTGGCATATCATAGCCAACCCATACTGCTGTCGTATAATATTTGCTGAAACCGATAAACCATACGTCTTTATTATCATTAGTTGTTCCTGTTTTTGCAGCGCAAATTGCATTGCTGATATTGTATTTTACACCGGTACCATTTGTAAGCACTCCTTTAAGTACATCTGCCATTATTCGTGCCGCATTACTCTGGTATATCTGCTTTATCTGTATGGTCGAAGTCTTAGAAGCCGTATAATCAATATTATCAATTATTACATTATATTCTGAATCTGTTATCTTAAGTATACACGTAGGTGTTCGAAATGCTCCATCATTTTCAATTGCTGCATATGCCGATGCCATTTCTAATGTCGATACACCATAAGTCATTCCACCGATAGATGCCGCCGGTACATAATCCTCTTCAACAATCTTTTTAAAATCCATGTTTTTCAAATAAGCAAGACACGTATCTGCTGACAATTCATCGAATAATTTCCATGCAATGGTATTCTTTGATTTTTCCACTGCTCTTCTGACCGACATTTCACCTTCAAATACATTTGGAGAATTCACAGGTCCATCTTCAATAGGTTCATCTGTAACTATTGTATCCGGATAATAATTTCTCTCAAATACAGGCGTATAGATTAAAATTGGTTTAATGGTACTTCCCGGCTGTCTGTAGCTCTGATAAGCCCTGTTAAGTGTATAACCATTATAATCCTGCGTCCTGCCTCCTACAATTGCTGCCACCTTGCCTGTAACATTATCAATACATGTTGCTGCACCCTGAAATGTATAGATTCCTTCTTCATTAACGTCTGCATAATGAGCCAGATTTTCATCTACTGCCTGCTGCAGTTCCGCCTGTTTATTCATATCAATAGATGTGTAAATATTATACCCACCGGTGTAGAGTTTTGCTGAAATATCGTTATATAATTCATCAAAGGATTGCTGATACTCCTGTTTCTCTTCCTCGGAATTAAAGTAATATTTAATTTCAAAACCTGCATTTTGCATAAGTGCGATTGTGGCACAATATCTTGCATAAGTTTCTACATAGTTACTTGTAGAATTTTCTGATGGATACAGCACAATCGTCGTATACAAAGCCTCTTCATACATCTGCCTGTCTATATCGTCACGCTCATACATCTGCTTCAATATTCTGTTCTTACGCTCCGATGTTGCCTCGCTATTCACATATGGGTCATACATAGTAGGATTATTAGGTATAGAACAGATAAAGGCTATTTCGCCAAGAGATAACTCCGTAACAGATTTACTGAAATAACCCCTCGCCGCTGCCTCGATTCCATAATATCCGTTGCCAAAATAAATGTTGTTTATGTAGAATTCTAATATCTCTTCCTTTGTGAATTTCTTCTCAATCTCTTTGGCAATAAACATCTCTTTAATCTTTCTCGACATTGTAACTTCATGAGACAAAAACACATTTCTGGCAAGCTGCTGGGTTATGGTACTTCCTCCCTGCGTGACCTCTCCCTTATTCTGTACAAGCACTACAAATGCCCTTGCAATGGCTTTAAAATCAACGCCTGAATGAGAATAGAAATTCCTGTCTTCAGAAGTAACTAATGCTGCCTTAACAAAATACGGTACCTCACTAAATTCTAAATAATACGAGTCTCTTTCACCTATAAGTGATGTGATAACATTCCCATCTGCATCATATATGGTACTGGTCTGATTTGCCTTAAATATATCCTCTCCGCCTTCAGCCACCAGTTTTTCAGCCTCTTGCTGATATTTATATAATACCGTACCATACCTTATACCCAAAAATGCCACTACTGCAAGAACTGCAAAAAGCAAGCCTAGTAAAGTCCTCTTAATGACTTTACCACGCCTGCTGCTTTTCCTGTTAGTTTTTCGCATATTGCTTTTTCGTGTATCAGCTTTTCTTATATCAGAATTTCGTTTATTAACTTTTTTTGTATTAGTCTTTCCCGTATTCGGTTTTCTTCTTTTTACTGCCATATTAATCTCCATTACTTACGATAATCCGTAAACATTGTTCGATATATCCCCTCTGACACCTACTTTGCAATACCATTATAATCTGTAATCATTACTATAATTCGCAGTTATTAACTGTTCTTGGGAACGGAATAACGTCTCTGATATTAGACATTCCCGTAAGATACATTACACATCTTTCGAAACCAAGACCAAATCCTGCGTGTCTTGTTGAACCATATTTTCTTAAATCAAGATAAAAGTCATAATCTTCTTCCTTTAGACCAAGCTCTTTCATTCTTCCGGTAAGTTTATCATAGTTGTCCTCTCTCTGACTTCCTCCGATGATTTCACCGATACCCGGAACTAAACAGTCCATAGCTGCCACGGTCTTATTATCCTCATTCAGTTTCATATAAAATGCCTTGATTTCCTTAGGATAATCTGTTACAAATACAGGACGCTTGAATATCTCTTCTGTAAGATATCTCTCATGCTCTGTCTGTAAATCACAGCCCCATGAAACTTTATAGTCAAATTTATCATTATGTTTCTCAAGCAGCTCAATAGCCTCTGTATATGTTACATGTCCAAAATCTGAATTAAGCACACCATCTAATCTCTCAATCAGACCTTTATCTACAAAATTATTAAAGAACTGCATTTCTTCCGGTGCATTTTCCATTACATATTTAATAACATACTTAAGCATTGCCTCTGCCAGCATCATGTCATCCTTTAAGTCTGCAAATGCTATCTCCGGTTCAATCATCCAGAACTCTGCTGCATGTCTTGTAGTATTAGAATTCTCTGCACGGAATGTCGGTCCGAATGTATAAATGTTTCTAAATGCCATGGCATAAGTCTCACCATTTAACTGACCTGAAACCGTAAGATTAGTCTCTTTATTAAAGAAATCTTTTGTATAATCCACTTTGCCGTCTTCTGTTTTAGGAAGATTCTCCATGTCAAGAGTTGTTACTCTGAACATTTCTCCTGCACCTTCACAGTCACTTCCCGTAATAAGTGGAGTATGCACATATACAAAATCTCTCTCCTGAAAGAACATATGAATTGCATAAGCTATCAATGAACGTACTCTGAATACTGCCTGAAATGTATTAGTTCTCGGACGCAAATGTGAAATAGTACGAAGATACTCAAAACTATGACGTTTTTTCTGTAAAGGATAATCAGATGCTGATGTTCCCTCTACCTCTATCTCTGATGCCTGAATCTCAAATGGCTGCTTTGCTTCAGGTGTTGCTACAAGTGTTCCTCTTACAATAATTGCCGCACCCACATTGAGTTTTGAAATTTCCGCAAAATTAGTCATTTCATCATGATACACTACCTGAAGTGTCTCGAAAAAAGTTCCGTCATTTAGAACGATAAAGCCAAAGGTCTTAGAATCTCTTATGCTTCTAATCCATCCGCCAACTTCAATTTCCTTACCGATATACTTATCCGTATTACGATATAAGTCTTTAATAATTGTTAATTCCATTTCATTTTCCTCACTTAAACACAAATTTACACGCATTTACTGCGCAACACTGTGTTTATTATAATACATGTCTGTGTTTTTAACAAGATAGTTAATCATAAAGATTTTTCTATAACTTTGAAGTATCTGTCTATTTTACATTCTTTTCAACTTCACTTATATTTATTATATATTCTGCCACATCACCTAGTATATCTTCTGCCACATCACCCAATATATCTTCTGCCACATCACCTAGCATATCTGTTATACTCATCTGTAAACTGTCAAATTACACTTACACCAGATTTTCCGGATTAAGACACTCTAATTCTTTTAATACAAATCTTCCGTCTTTTCTAATCAATACATCATCAAAGTAAATTTCACCGCCACCATATTCAGGTGTCTGTATAAACACTAAATCCCAATGAATTGATGACTTATTTCCATTAGGTGCATCATCATAACAGCATCCAGGTGTGAAGTGTATTGAACCCATTATCTTTTCGTCAAATAGAATGTCCTTCATAGGATTATTAATATAAGGATTGACACCGATTGCAAATTCTCCTACATATCTGGCACCTTCATCGGTATCAAACACTTTATTAATTCTCTCTGTGTCATTTGAAGTTGCATTTACAATCTTTCCGTTTTCAAATGTAAGACTGACATTTTCATAGATAAATCCCTGATAAACCGAAGGCGTATTGTAGGTTATAGTTCCATTTACAGAATTCTTAACAGGTGCCGTATAGACTTCTCCATCAGGAATATTCATTTCACCTGCACACTTAATTGCCGGAATGTCTTTTATGGAAAATGTAAGGTCCGTTCCCTGCCCCGTAATGCTGACTTTATCAGTTTTATTCATAAGTTCCTGAAGCGAATTCATTGCCTTATTCATTTTAGAATAATCTAAATTGCACACATTAAAGTAATACTCCTCAAATGCTTCTAAACTCATATTGTTAAGCTGCGCCATTGACGGATTAGGATATCTAAGTACTACCCACTTAGTATGCGCTACGCGTCTGTCCGTGTGTACCGGTGTAGAATAAATTGTCTCATACATATGCATCTTGTCTGCTGGAACATCTGATAACTCGGCAATATTATCCGCACCGCGTACACCAATATAACAATCCATCTTGTCCATTTCACTGCAATCAATTTCTGACATAATTTTCAACTGTTCTTCGCTGCAGTTAAGCAATACTTCTCTTAACACACGATTGTCTGTAAAGTGCACAAATGGCAAACCTTTTGCCTTATATACTTCCTTCACAATTTCCCTTGCAAGTCCGGTGGTATCTTTACCTATATAATGCACATATACCTTTTCACCTTCTTTAACTCTTACTGAATAATTCACAAGATTATATGCTAATTTCTTAATTCTCTCGTCCATTTTTTCCTCCATGCCAAAGCGTTTTTGTAATTCTCACACCTACATTATATCAGTTTTTTCCAAAAAGTATACACATCCTTACAAGCAAAGATGTGTATACTCTTTCAATTTATTTTATAAATATGATTAATAAATGGTGACATATCTGCCATCATGGTGAGATAGTACCTGATTTGACATAATATGCTATACATTATGTATCTTACATTTTGATAACAATGTATTCTTACCATATTTCTCAACAAACTTATTTTCTGCAACTTTGACTGCTTCCTCTCTGTCAGAAGCCTCAATATCAAAAATCTCTCTTTCGTCGCCACGGCTTACTTCGATTCTGAACATACCACCTTCATTATTTTCCTCACCGCTATTGTTGTTCATAGAATAATCCATCTGCATTCTCTGCATCTGCATTCTTCCTTCATCACCTAATAATGTGCCCATTTCCAATTTCTCCTTTAATTTACTGTTGACAAATGATTTTGCCAATGATATATTGTGTGTACTACGTTGAATAGCACACCATAAATATCTGTTTGTCAATATATATCTATTAGATAGTTTTAAGAAAAGAGGTTCCATGTTTCAGATTGATAACCAATCAAAAATTCCTGTATATGAGCAAATCATTAATCAGATTGAAACTTTTATTTTAAAAGGATTTTTCGAAGCAAATACAAAGATTCCATCTGTAAGAAATTTATCCGCTACTCTGTCCTTTAATCCTAACACCATACAAAAATCATTTTCCGAATTAGACAGACGTGGAATTATATATGTCGCACCCGGACGCGGGTGTTTTATTTCTCCTGATGCCAAATCAATTCTAGAGAAACGAACACTTAACCGATTAACCGATTTAGAAGTTCTTCTGAGTGACCTTCAGTTAGGTGGCATTACAAGAGAACAGATAGAAGAATGCATTAATAAAGTATATGATTCTTAGAAATAATATGCAGCAATTATTTACAAAAGTAAAAGATGATATGTTGTCATATGCCTCTCAGGGTATTGACTATTATTTTCACGCTGAAGGTGTATTATATTCATCTTTTCAGACCAAAGACGGTGTTCTCTCTTTCCCCTGCGGCATCAGTTATCCTTTATCATTGCCTATTCTTAACAAATATATCATAGAACAACTCTGTTTCGGTTTAGATGAAATAACTTCTCTGGTAAATGCCAGAAATTATTCTTTCCTTGATGCTAAATACCAAATTATGGTTGAACAAAATTATTATCAAGTAGAGGAAATCAGCACTAGCTATGTAAATATCTCCGATGAAGAATATAACACTCTTGTAAATTTATTAAATGAAGCAAGTGAATATGTTAAATTGCCTGATAACTATTATACTTATGGCAAAATAACTATTATAACCAAAGATGGCGTCACAAAAACCTGTTATTTTCCAATGTTATATCATTAATTTTGCCATTATCACACTTGCTGTCACCCCTGCAAAGGTCGCTATCAATGCACCTGCCAGTGTCCATCTGGTCTTTGTGACCTTTGCTGTCATAAAGTATACTGACATTGTGTAGAATATGGTTTCTGTGCTGCTCATCATTATCGATGCCAATAATCCTTCATAAGAGTCTGTTCCAAACTGCTTAAAAACATCCAATACAAGCCCTGTTGCCGCAGAAGACGAGAACATTCTGACAATCATTGCCGGTACTACTGCCGAAGGCAGACCTACGTACATAGTTACTTTTGCAATACTTTTTGTGAAGAAATCAAGAAAACCTGATGAGCTTAGCACACCAACACCAATCATAAGTCCAACCAATGTTGGCATAACACCCACCACCGTCTTTATTCCATCTTTTGCTCCCGTTATGAAATCATCATATACATTTTTCTTTTGAAGGATTCCCATACCTACTATATAGAAAATCACAAATGGTATCATCATATCAGAGATATACAGAATTATATTCATTTTTCCCCGCAAGTCCGATACTTCTGTTTTTCAGCCGGACTTATTTCCACATAAATAAACTTCTTAAGAAATTATATTCACAAGTCCACACTAAAAATACATGAAATTTATAAAATCGTTACTATTCACAGTCAAATAAATAAATAAAAAGAGCTTACTCTGAACATAA
>CAZQRO010000030.1:8947-20859 GCA_964595785.1 uncultured Eubacterium sp. | reverse complement strand
AGGTATCTTTCAAAGAAGATTTCGTCAATTTCCACAAAAAAATGATTTGACACCTTAATCTTTATGATGTTGGGTCAAATAGTATAAATTATGTTTATATTCATCAGAAATCAGATACTTAGAAAATCTTATTATTATAGCACAGCAAGACGAATCTTTTGTGCAATCTGATGAATAATATCATAGGTATATATATTTGACCTTGGCATCATCTTTATTACTATATATTTTCAATCTGCCAGTCAATTGGTGTGTCTCCATGACTTACAAGAAATTCGTTTGCTTTGCTAAAATGTCTGCATCCGAAAAATCCTCTGTATGCCGATAAAGGACTCGGATGTGGTGCTTTCAGAATAAGATGATTCTTATTATTAAGCATTACTTCTTTTGCCTGAGCCGGCTTTCCCCACAACATAAAAACAATTGGTCTGTCCTGCTTATTCAATGCTTCTATTGCTGCATTTGTAAATTCTTCCCAGCCTATTTTACTGTGTGACATAGCCTGATGCGCTCTTACAGTAAGAATAGTATTTAACAACAATACCCCTTCTTCTGCCCATTTAACAAGATATCCGTTATTAGGTATTTCTATTCCAACATCATCCTTAAGTTCCTTATAGATATTTACAAGCGAAGGCGGTATATCAATTCCCGGTTTTACCGAGAAACTAAGTCCATGTGCCTGACCCGGTTCATGGTATGGATCCTGACCTATTATTACTACTTTAACTTTATTAAACGGTGTAAGATGAAATGCATTAAAAACATCCTCCGACTTTGGATATACAGGATATTTTGAATACTCATTTTTTATTGTTAAGAATAAATTTTTATAATATTCCTTACTAAATTCCGGCTTTAACGGCTCTATCCAATCATTATTTATTGCTGACATATCTCACTGGCACTCCTGCTTCATATAAATATTTTTTTAAATCAAGTATTTCAAGTTCTTTATAATGAAATAATGATGCGGCAAGTGCGGCATCAGCCTTTCCATCTGTTAATGCTTTTAGAAAATGTTCTTCTGTTCCTGCTCCTCCCGAAGCAATAACAGGGATTGATACATTTTCTGCGATAGTTTTTGTTAAATCAATATCATAACCATTCTTAGTACCATCACAGTCCATACTCGTGAGTAGTATTTCACCTGCACCAAGTTTATTAACTCTGACAGCCCATTCAACAGCATCAATACCCATATCGATTCTTCCGCCATTTTTATATATATTCCAGCCGCTTCCATCACTTCTTCTTTTAGCATCAATAGCTACCACAACACACTGGCTTCCAAATTTATCTGCAGCATTACTAATTAATTCCGGTGTATTTATCGCTGCCGAGTTAATTGCTATTTTATCAGCACCTTCACGCAGTAATTCTCTAAAATTGTCCACCGTCCTTATGCCGCCGCCAACTGTAAATGGAATAAATACTTTTTCAGCGACTTTTCTTACCATATCAACCACTGTTGCTCTATTATCAGATGATGCCGTAATATCTAAAAACACCACTTCATCAGCCCCTGCCTTATCATATGCAGCAGCTACCTCAACAGGGTCACCCGCATCTCTGAGATTAACAAAATTAATACCTTTTACAACTCTGTTATTATTAACATCTAAACACGGAATAATTCTTTTTGTATGCATAATTAATTCTACCTCCGATTGTTTTCTGGTTATATTTATTATATTGATGCAAAATTCTTAAGTATTTTCAAACCTGTCTCACCACTTTTTTCAGGATGAAACTGACATGCAAAGACATTATCTTTTTCTACTGAAGCATCAATAATTGTACTATATTCTGTTACGGCCTTAACAATCGAAGGGTTAGCCGCTTTTAGATAATATGAATGGACAAAATATACATATTCATCATCATTCACATCTTTAAATAGTCTTCCATCATTCATAAATCTCAATGAGTTCCAACCAATATGAGGTATCTTAAGCCCCGGCGTATCTGGAATTCTAAGTATTTCCCCTTTGAGTATTCCAAGTCCCGGTATTCCCTCTGACTCGTCACTTCTTTCAAAAAGGAGCTGCAATCCAAGACATATTCCAAGAAATGGTGTGCGTTTTTCAATAACATCATTAATTGTCTTAATTAAATCATATTTTTTTAATTTATCCATCGCATCTCCAAAACTTCCAACTCCCGGTAAAATTACCTTGTCCGCAGAAAGAATTTCATCTCTGTCCCTGGAGATAACAACTTCTTCACCAATAAATTCAAGTGCTTTTTCTACACTTTTCAAATTACCTGCATCATAGTCAATAATTGCAATCATTTTATTTTGTCCCTTCTTTAGTTGCTATATTTACATTTGCTGCCTTTTCATTAATTGCCTTTGAATATTCAGATTTATTATTTAACTGAAGAATTACTCTGGCATCATCCACAGAGATTCCATAATAATTTTTTAACAACGCATCTATTTCTTCTAATTGATTTTGCAGAATATCATATGTACCAAGTTCTCTTGCAGATTCAAGATTTTCATCAAAGCTTAGAATACCATTCATCAATGCTTCCAATGCATATGCATATTTTTCGATTTTTATATATGAGTTGAAATCATTAACATGTTTCTCAACTTTCATAATATTTTCAACCTGCATATAGAAATCTTTATCATCATTTTTCACATCCATACCGACAAGAATATTATATGCTTCCGTATAATCTTTATCAACATAATAATTTGTAGCTTTATTAATATTATTCGTATATGAGAATAAACTCGAACCAAAATATATACCAAAAACCATTAGTGCAATTATTGAAATCATTAAAATGATTGCAGGATGAGAAATTCTTATAAAATCATCTTTAGAATAAACTTTCTCTTTCTTGATTTTCTCCCTCTTAATCCTTTCTTTTTTAGGTTTCGACTCCTTTTCCTTTTTGCTCTTTTTCTCTTTTTTCTTACTTTCCTTCTCTTCATCTTTACCTTCAAGATTATATAAATCTTTAAATAAATCCGATTTATTGTTATCCGAGCCATAATTACTAACCGAGAAATTTTCCATATCTTCAATGGCACTTCCGGTTTCACCAAGAATTTCTTCTGCATTTATTTCATTCAAATCAGATTCCGGTTTCTTATTTTTAGAAAAAATTCTTTTAAAAATATCTTTCTTTTTATTTGATTCCTTTTTGATTTTCTTTGCTGATTTTTTTTTATTCTTTTTTTTATCTGATTCTTTATCAGTAATAACATTTTCAATTGTTTCAGAAGATTTAATATTTTTTTCAATAGGTTTCTCACTATTATTATCTGATTCAACATTTGAATCAACGGATAATTCCTTTAGAAGTTTATCTATTTCATTATCCTCTTCTTCATCAGATACTTTAGTTTCGTTATCTTTTTCATTTTTAATATCCTTATCTTCTGTTTTAGAATCTTCTGTTTCATTACCAGTATAATCATTCAACATTTTCATCAAATCGTCCATATCTTCTGCTTCATCCTGTGAAACAACTTCCGATATATCAATTTCATTATTATCTTCAGTAATCTCTGGTACATTTATGACATCATATGTATCATTAGCAACTATATCATTAGCGTCTGTATCATTAGCAACTATATCATTAACATCTGTATCATTAGCAGCTATATCATTAGCGTCTGTATCATTACCCTTTGTATCAATATCAATATCATTTTCTTCAAATTCAAATTCATCAATATTTTCTAATTCGTCCTCAAACCATTTATCAAAATCACTACTATTCTCTTTATCATTCACTATTGAATTAAGAAGATTATCCAGATATTCTTCATCCTGAGATTCTTTTGCCATTGATTTCACCTCTCATATATGTATCTTAAATATTTAAGGAGAATTGTTTAACAATCCTCCCTGAAAAACATTTAGTAACACAATTTCAATATTTTAAATCATAGAGGTCGACTAATCAATCGGTCGACCTCTATGTCTGATTACTATTTATTTTATCAATCCATCAATAATTTTTACTAAATTTCCTATTTCAGGCTTTGATAATTGTGCATCAGCACCAAGTGAAACACCTTTTGCCTTCATCTCATCATTTACTAATGAAGAGAAAATAATTAAAGGAATATTCTGTAATACCTCATCAGACTTAACAAGTTTTGTTAATCTGTGTCCATCCATAAGCGGCATTTCTATATCAGTAATAATACATTTTATTTTATCTAAAACATTTCCTTCATCCTTTAATTCACATAACTTGTCCCATGCAACCTGACCATTTTCATTCTTTATCACATTGACATATCCTGCTTTATGTAATGAATCAACAATTAACGTGCTGAGCAGAGTTGAATCTTCTGCAATTAATATAGTCGATTCGTTTCTCTTTCTTTCACCAAGAGAATCTATGTCAGATACTTTAAGCCCTGTTTCAGGATTAATATCTGAAACGATTTTTTCAAAATCAAGAATAATTATGATTTTACCATTTATCTTAACTATTCCTGTTGCAATACTCGAACTTTTTGTATTAATAGTCCTGTCAGGTGTAATAATATCAGCCCATGAAACTCTGTGGATACCAACAACAGACTGTACATGAAATGCTATATTCAGATTGTTAAAATTAGTAATTATCATCATATCTGCTGCCGGGTTAGGATTTTCTTTCAATCCTAATTCTCTTGGAAGATTAATAACAGAAATCATTGTATCCCTTGGCATAAATATACCTTCAATACTTTTGTGAGAATTAGGAACAGGAGTAACTGTCTGATATGGAAGAATTTCCCTAATTTTTGCCACATTAATTCCATAACAATTCCCATCAATAGTAAACTCTAAAATTTCTAACTCGTTTGTTCCATTTTCTAATAAAATATTTGTCTCCATACACTTTTCCTCCTGGGGTTATATAATACTATTTTAAGTTTAAAACACTTTCTTTTCCGGATGAATCTGTTACTGCAACTGATAATGAATTGATATCTTCTTTGCTATCTAATTGCGTCTGATATACTAATACAAATGTCTGAACGCTTCCTGCTGCAAGAGTACCTTCATAAGTATTAAGCGCATCTAATAGCAATGTTAGCTGTGCATTATACTTTTTCGAATCGTTTACGATTCCTTTAAATTTCTGAGTTGCTGACATCATATTCACTGCTATATCCTGTGAAGTTGTGTTAGATACCTTGAATTTAACAATTAAAAGTTTATTATTTTCAAGTGCTTTCATTACAAACATATTATCATCTTGCGGATACTGGCTTACCACATCATAATCAGCATATTCAGCCGTTATCCCTGCCGGCAATTGAAATGCCGCAGATATATCGTTTGTCGTGGAAATTGTATTAGTAGTATTTACTGTCTGATTAGTTGTTGTATTCTCTGAACCGGAATCATCAGATGGTTCAGTAATTGTAGTGTTTTCCTCTATCGTTGTAGTCTCTTCTTCTGTTATATAATCATATTTATAATTTGCATCATGCCTCAATATCAGATTAGCTGCATAATTAGCAATTATATCTTCCTGTTCCGAAGTATAGTTAAGAGATTCACAGCCTGATAAAACCATCATCCCAATAATAAGTATACATGATATTAAAATATTTTTTTTGTTTTTTTCTCTTTTCATTTTGACCTCAGCTCATTATGAATTATTAAGTATAATCTTATTGTTCAACTACTTTATTTTATCATCTTATCAGTTTAAGTTCAACATAATTCTGTGTCAAGTTCAAACCAAAATTCAACACCATGCTCCTTATTATCCACACCACATTGATTTCCATGGGAATTCATTATTGCTTTAACAATCGATAAACCTATACCGCTGCCACCGTATTCCCTGGTTCTTGCTTTATCAACCTTATAAAATTTTATCCAGATGTTATCTATGTCACTTTCAGGAATCTGCTGACCTGAATTGTATACAGAAACACGTATCTTCCCATTTTCAGTTGAAATATTAATATTAATCACTTTTTTTTCATCAATATGATTAATTGCATTTGTCAGGTAATTAGTAATAATCTCTTCAATTTTGAACTCATCTGCATATACATAATAGTCTTCATTACACTTGAATTCTATATTAATATCCTTTTGTTTTAATATATAATCTAATTTGCTAATTACACCATTAATAACCATTACTATATTAAATTTATCATATTGAAGCATTGAACTTCCATACTCTAATTGATTAAGAGATAAAAGGTTCTTAACAAGTTTATTCATTTTATCAGATTCATCCATTATGACTTCACAGTAAAATTCCCTTGAATCTGCATCATCATTTACACATTCAGATAAACCTTCTGCATATCCCTGTATGAGTGCGATTGGCGTCTTTAATTCATGAGAAACATTAGAGATAAAATCTTTCCTCATCTCATCAATCTCTTCTTTCTGCTTTATATCACTTTTTAATTTATGATTTGCCTGTTTTAAATCTATGATTGTCGATTCAAGTTTATCAGACAGTTCATTCATATTCTGACCAAGTATTCCGAGTTCATCATTTGACTTAACATCATATTTCACATTAAAATTGAGTTTTGACATTTCCTTTGATATATTGGTAAGATGCAAAATTGGTCTGGTAAATTCACCTGAAATTATAAATGCAACAATTATTCCAATGAATGAAACAAATATACCTACATATACAAAGAATTTCATGGAAATGCTCACACTTTCATTAATACTTTGTACAGCCATTCGCATTAGAAAAATCATATTTTTATTAAAGAAACCTGTAACTTCCATATAACCACTGCTGCTGTTATTATCTAGATGATAACTTTGTAGAATGTATTTATCTGTCTTCTTTATAACATCTGTATTATATGGACTGATTCCAAAATTAATCTCACGTAACCTTTCCTGCAAAATGCTTCCATTACCATATTCTAATTTGACATTATCAGCCGTATCTACTACTATAATGGTTATTCCGTATTTTTCACATACACCCGCAACCTGGTTAGCTGATTCAGATGTTATTGAACCTTCATTACTAAGAATCTCATTAATTTTCTCATAACCTTTAAGCAGGCTCTTTTCTTTAGTAGTTACATAATAGTCCTCTAAGAAAAACTGGTTAATAAGTAAATAAATTAAAAATGTACCGGTTGTTAAGCATAACAATAATATTGTGAGTTTCATTCTTAGTGAGTTTTTTATTCTGACTCTCATATAGAATCCTTTCTTTTATCCTACCTCAAATTTATAACCCATGCCCCATATTGTTTTGATATATTCACCGGACACCCCAAGTTTGTTTCTCAATTTTTTGACATGTGTGTCAACTGTCCTTGCATCACCGAAATAATCATAATTCCAAACGTTATTAAGTATTTTCTCACGTGATAATGCAATTCCCTTATTCTCAATAAAATATAGTAATAATTCAAATTCCTTAAAACTAAGTTCAATATTCTCTTTTCCTACTTTAACCTGATGTGCCGATTTATCAATACTTATATCACCGGCAGAAACTATTTCATTCGAATCAAGTTTATTAATTCTTCTTAAAATAGAATCAACTCTTGCCACAAGAATCTTTGGGCTGAACGGCTTAGAAATATACTCATCTACACCTAATTCAAACCCTAACAATTCATCGCACTCTTCTGATTTAGCAGTAAGCATAACTATTGGTACCCTTGAATCTTTTCTTATTTCACGGCATACCTGCCATCCATCCATTTTAGGCATCATAACATCAAGGATAATCAAAGAAATATTCTTATCGGTATAAAATATATCTATGGCTTCCTCTCCATTTTCCGCTTCAAGTACTGTATAACCATGCTTTGTCAAAAAGTCATTAACTAATTTTCTCATTCTGCTTTCATCATCAACAACTAAAATTTTAAGATTATTCATGAAAAACACTCCTTCAGATTTAAACTTTTAAATTTATTATATACTAAATGTATGGTTAAATTGTGAACTAACTTCCATTCTCCCTTGAATTAATTGAAGATTCACGTTCATCAAGTTCATTCTGCCAATTAACATAACTATCTTCAATACTTTCACGATAATAATCTGCATCAAATTTATCTGCCCTCTTAGTAATAGCAAACATGACTAATATTGTTAAAACCAGTGCAACATTAATTATAAGCATTTTAATATACAAATCCCGGTATTTTGATTTGCCTTTTGTAACATTTTTGACTTTACTTTCAATAATATCCGTCCTTTGCTCAACTTTTTCATTTGATGATGAAACTATTTTATTTTTATTATAGACAATCGCCGGTATACTGCGTATTTTGCTGTTATCAATTACTTTATTTGCATACAGTTCCTTTTGCATTCCTCTTAAGAACTCCATTCCAACAGGTGTCTTAAAAAATTCATCATTAATTAGTCTGTTATAAACTTCTAACAAACTGTCCGGATGATTAATGTTCATATTTTCCTTAAGGCGATTGATATAATCTAATTCCTTTTTAGCCAGATTATAAGATTCAGTATCGTCAAACTCAAATCCCATGATAATATTATTCATATTTTCTACCAAACCTTCCACGTTACAAATTTTTCCATTTTAAGCCATAATAATATACTGATTTTATCATATATCTAAAATTAATTAAACAAATTTTGATTTATTATTGTATATATTATATAATAAGTACATGACATAAATCGGAGGAAATATTTTTGAAAAAGGTTAAATTACTATTTACACTGCTTTTATCACTATTAGCAGCATATATTGTTTATATCAGATTTGATTCAAATTATATTAATTATGATAAATATGAAGTCAATTCCACTGTAGTTGATAATATTTTAAGTCAGATTATTACTCCTGAAATGGATACCTATAACAAAGTGAAATACATACATGATTATATAGTATCAACAACAGAATATGATCACATCAATTTAGAGAATAACACTATCCCTGATATTGATTATACTGCAAAAGGTGTACTTGAAAACCATATTGGTGTTTGTCGTGGATATGCTGAAGCATTTAAATTATTAATGGATAATCTGAATATTGAATGTGAGATTGAAACAGGATATGCCGACGGAATATCCCACGCATGGAATGTAGTTAAAATAGATAATGAATGGTATCAGATTGATTGTACTTATGATGACCCTGTTGATGTTTCAGGCGATAATACTCAGAACAATTACTTAAGATATGATTATTTTCTTATAACAAGTGCTCAAATGTATATTGACCATCAGTCCGACAAGCAAAAACATCTTTGTTCCTCTGAAAAATATATGTATCAGGAAAAGCAAAAAGATATTCCCTATTATATTTTAGACAGTGTACAGCAATTGCCAACAAATATCACATATTTATATGGTCAGGGATATCATAAAGTAACTTTCTATTTTCCTGATTATACAGATTTGTCAGATGGAACCTTACTTAATGATATTTCAAAGATGTTAGGATATAGTGGTAATGCATCACAATTTAGTTATACTCCCGTAATGAAGTGCGGAAAATACTATTATACAACACTGACCGTAAGTTAAAAAAGCCATTCACTTCATTTAATTGAAGTAAATGGCTTAAGATAAATTATTTTATTTTGCTGCTAATGCTTCTTTAGGAACTGTGATATCAACACTGTCATATGAATCAAATGTCATATCAAAAATAAATGTTGTTAATTCAATCTTCGTACCCTGATATTCTATCGGATCCATTTCAACTGCCATGCTCGTTGATACAGGCAAATATGTTTTTCCATCAAATGCAGATTTTAATGTAACAGTTGCGTCTGGCACTACCGATAAATCGATATCTCCTAATTCTTTTGTCAATCCTAATTCTTCTAATTTAGAAAGAAGTTTTTCGGTTGTTACAGTCATTGTTAATTCATAATTTCCATCTTTAGATGATGCTTCAATTTTATCAAAATATTCACTGACCATTGAATAATCAATTGATTCTAATGATGATGTTAAATCAGACATTACATCTGCATATTCCGATGCATCGATTGATGTGTATGACCATTCTCCATCAACAAGTGAATAAGAATCAATTTTGTCATCATTGAAAATCTCGTATGTTTCTGCATTAATATCCTGCTTTTCACCAAGTGCATCTATTGTAAGATTAATTTTAGAATATGTCTGTGAAGGATCAATGTTTGATTTAAGTTCCAATGCTCCTTCAGCAGACATCTCCATGCCGCTTAATGATACTGCAACATCTACATTCGCAGTTGCTGAAACACCTTTGATATCTTGTGATGCTGAACTTACTTTAGTAACTAATTCCTCTGCTGTTAATTCTGAAAGTTCATTTTTGCTTGTTTTTGTTGATTTTTTAGAACCACATGCCATTAATGACATTGCCATAACTAAAACCAACATAATACTTAATAATCTTGTGACTTTTCTTTTCATTTTCAAATCTCCTTTATTTTTTTGTTATACAATGTTATATGATAACATCAAAGATTTTCATGGTCAAGAATTATTTTAATACAATAAAAGCATTTAATATGTAGAAACCCATATAAAACTTTAATATAATCAGTAAAACACTGCATCAAATAGACTTTTCTAAATCCATTAACTTTAAAACTTTTTCATATATCATAAACAGAACAAAAGTGTGTCTTCGCCACACTCTCGCGCCTCATTATCCCACTAAGACACAGCTTTTGTTACGCGCCGAACTGCTTTTGTGAGTGCACATCCACTTTTTGTTTTATAGGAAATCCGAGGAATTTCCTATAAAACAAAAAAGACTTCAGCTTTTAACTGAAATCTCTTTTTTAAAACATCACTATTCAATAATGTTCTATGGAGCTGAGGGGAATCGAACCCCTGTCCGAAGCCTCTTCCATTAAAACTTCTTCCACCACAGTCAGTGTTTTAACATTCCCTCATCTATACGCCCACAGACAGGCTTACAGATTCAGTAGCTTCATAAATTCTTCTGATACCTCAAAGCTTTGGTAAAAGAGTGCCTCGCAAAGTCGATGCCGAACTCTTAAGCAGCGAGTGACTTAAGGTCGACAGCTGCCACTAGGCAGCGTACGCTAAATTTTCGTTTGCGTTTATATTTATTTTTCTAAGTTTTAACGTGGTCCTAGTCCACGGGTGGCTATCCTAATTTCTAAAACCCCGTCGAAACCAGTACAACCCCGAAATATTATCGAGACATAACTGTTGCAAACGACGTGTATAACATAGAATACAACTAATTTTTCAAAAAGTCAATGGCTGTATTTTCCTAATATAAGTTTTTAACTTTAAATTCTTTCTCTGCTTCTCTCCGCTGGTCTTTTTTTGCAATATCCTGTCGTTTGTCATATAATTTTTTACCTTTTGCAAGTGCAATTTCCACTTTGACAAGACTTCCCTTAAAATAAACCTGCACTGGTACAAGTGTGTAACCTTTTTCAGCCATTTTACCGGCTATTTTATTAATTTCATAATTATGAAGCATTAATTTCTTAATTCTAAGCGGGTCCTTATTAAATATATTGCCTTTTTCATATGGACTTATATGCATATTATAGATAAAGACCTCACCGTCTTCAACCTTTACAAAGGCCTCCTTTACACTGCATTTGCCCATTCTAAGAGATTTTACTTCCGTACCGTGAAGGCATATCCCTGCTTCATATTTATCTTCTATAAAATAATCATGATATGCCTTCTTATTGTTAGCAATTAACTTAATTGATTCTTTACTCATTTTAACGTCATACCTTTCTCATAACATGCAAAATATTACTGCATGTAAAATGTTACTCTTCCTGAGGACTTTCATTTTCCTCCTCTTCATATATTCTGAAATCTATCTGTCTCTGAAGTTTATCGGTTCCTGCTACTTCAACTTTAAGTTTCTGTCCTAATTTAAAGCGTCTCTTTGTGGCTTCACCTACTAATTCGTAGTTTTCTTCATCATAATAGTATTGA
>CAZQRO010000030.1:8520-8937 GCA_964595785.1 uncultured Eubacterium sp. | reverse complement strand
TCATCAAGAATATCTGTTACCCGAACCATTCTTTCTACTGTATTAGGAAGTTCAATATACATTCCCCAATTAGTAATAGAAGATACTACTCCTTCGAATATTTCTCCTATATGCTGTTCCATAAATTCAACCTTTTTAATCTTATCCGTATCTCTTTCAGCCTCATCTGCACGTCTCTCCGTTTTGCTCGACCGCTCCGCAATTCCCGGTAATATTGATTCATAGTGTTTAATTCTCTTTTCAGCTAATCCGCCTTTTAAATTTTCTTTAATAATTAAATAGTCATGATTAGTTAGTTCTATTTTAATAGGTATTAATAAGTCAGTACTTATTCTTTCTTTATTACTCATTGTTTTTAAATATTTTTCATAATTAATTCGTTCGTGAGCCGCGTGTTGATCAATAATATACATCCCT
>CAZQRO010000030.1:0-8510 GCA_964595785.1 uncultured Eubacterium sp. | reverse complement strand
TTCTTTAATAATTCTATGAATCTGCAAATCAGGATATCTTCTGATTGGAGATGTGAAATGACAGTAATATTTAGTAGCAAGCCCAAAGTGTCCTGTGCTTGTTGTCGTATATTTTGCCTGTTTCATTGAGCGAAGAGTCAGACGGCTTATAAGCGGTTCTTCTTCTGTTCCATTAATACGTTCTAACAATTTCTGTAATTCTTTTGGATGAATATCTTCCTGTGTTGTCTTAATGCCATAGCCAAAATTATTAATAAATAAACTTAATTTAAGCATTTTTTCAGGATCCGGATTATCATGTGTTCTGTATACAAATGGTAATTCCTGCCAGAAATAATCCTCAGCAATTGTTTCATTTGCAATTAACATAAAATCTTCAATTAATTTTGTAGCTGAATTTCTCTCATATGGCTTAATATCTATTGGCTTACCTTTTTCATCTAAGATAATTTTACTTTCCGGAAAATCAAAATCAATAGAACCACGTTTATGACGTTTTTCTCTTAATAATAATGCAAGTTCATTCATTAACATAAACATTGGAACTAATTCTTTATTATCTTCAATTGCAGTCTCATCTTTATCCTCAAGGATTTTGTTAACCGTTGTATAATCCATACGTTTATTAATATTTACTATAGTTTCTGCAATTTTATGACCTACTACCGTACCTTTTTCATCTATTTCCATAATACAGCTTAATGCCAGTCTGTCTACTTTGGCATTAAGAGAACATATTCCATTAGAAAGTTTATGAGGAAGCATTGGTATAACCCTGTCAACAAGGTATACACTTGTTCCACGTTTAACAGCCTCTTTATCTAGCGGACTGTTTTCAGTTACATAATTAGATACATCTGCAATATGAACACCTAATGTATATTTTCCGTTTTCATAATTAAGTGACACGGCATCATCTAAATCTTTTGCATCCTCTCCATCAATTGTAACCATCTGCCAGTCACGAAGATCTAATCTTCCTGCCATATCTTTACTTGTAACTTCATCAGATATGCTTTCAATCTGCTTCATTACATCATCCGGAAATTCCATTGGAATCTCCATGCTCTTAACAACAGACATAATATCAGTTCCAGGGTCATTAATATGACCGATTATTTCAGTTACCACGCCTTCCGGCTTTTTATTCTTATCTCCATAACTTGTTATTCTAACCACAACTTTATGACCCGTAACGGCACTTTTTGATTTCTCTAATGGAATAAAAATATCTCTTGATATCTTATTATTGTCAGGAATCACAAATCCAAAACTTTTAGACTTCTGAAAAAGTCCCACAATTTCTTTTGTCTCATGTTCTAAAACCTTTATTATTTCACCTTCACGACGTTTTCCCGTCTTAGAAGACCTTAATACCACCTGAACTAAATCACCATGCAATGCACCATTAGAAGCATTTTCAGGAATAAATATATCTTCCTCTTCTCCTTCTATTGATACAAAACCAAATCCTCTTGAATTGCCTTCATATTTGCCGATTAAAATGTTGCCGCTCGGTTTACCATACTTGCCCTTTTTAGAAACACTAATCTTACCTTCTGTTAAAAGAGCAGTTAACACCTCATCTAAATCTGCTCTGTTTTCCTTAGGAATATTTAAAATAATCGCAAGTTCCTTTGTCTTCATCGGAATGTATTCCTCAGAATTAATTATATCCAAAATAATTTTTTTACGTTCAATTAATAAATCCTTGTCCATAGGATTCCCTCCTTTATGCTGCATTGCAGCCGACACATTATAATATTACAATTGTACCATATATATCCATAAAAAAGCACTAATTTTAAATACATTCATCAATTTTTATGAAATATACCTTTTGACACTGTCATCATCTTATATAACAAAAAACCTGAATACCATTAAATAGTATTCAGGCAATTTTCAGATTTATACTATATAAATTTAGAATTCAGCAAAGCTGCAAGGACTATTAGTAAAACAGCCAATATCTTTGTTGTCTTCTCTAAAGCACCCTCCATGGAACGTCCTTTATTCTTACCCCAGTATGTATCTGCCATTCCACTGATAGAACCTGTAAGACCTGCTGATTTACCTTCCTGCATAAGCACTATAACTGTTAAAACCACACATACAGCTACAAATATTATATCTAAAATTATTTTAATCACATTGACACCTCCTTAAAATCGTTACACGATTTACTCAATTGTCAATTATTTTATCATACTACTTGTATTTTTTCAAGCATAAATATTGTATATTTGGATATTTTTATGCAATTTAATTATTTATATTCATATAATAAAGTAAAAATGTACAGGAGACACATGTGCATGAGCAATAATGTAAACCTGCCACTTTATCATGAGAAATATCCTGTTATCAATCTTGCCCGAAGCAATTATGTTAATAATTTAGATTTAGAATATCTTAATACATTATTTCCCAATGAAATTGCAGAATTAAAATATATAATTGAGCAGGAATGTGAGAAATTAGATTATAACGGAAGTATGATATATGATGAATGTCCCGATAAGGTAATGTTTATGAAAAAATGCAGTGATATTTGTGCAATTGCAAGCTGTAATTGCAAATATGCAAAGAATTGTACTGACAGAAAATGGCTTAGAGATATAGTAAATGTTCTATTTACAAACGAAATATATAAAAGACGATGTAATCGCAGAAATTATTTTAACTGACATTTTTATAACTGTTCAGAGACACGTCATGGAAATCTGAAAGATTTTCATGACTAACTCTGAACAGTTACATTTTTCTAATATAAATTAATGTTCTACATGTGTTATAAGTCCGTTATTTTCAAAATCTATTATAATATTGTCACCGGCTTCTAACCTATCTCCTAAGATTAATTTTGCCACCATTGTTTCGATATTTTTCTGAAGATATCTCTTAAGAGGTCTTGCTCCATATACAGGGTCATAACCATTATCCGCAATAAATTGTTTTGCTTCTTCCGTAAGAGTTATTGTCAAATCTTTATCAGCAATTCTTAAATTCAAATCATTTATAAGAATGTTAATAATTCCAGAAATATTAGATTTTGTTAATGGTTTAAACATGATAATTTCATCAAGTCTGTTAATGAATTCAGGTCTGAAATGGTTCTTAAGTTCATTCTCCACTCTTTCAGATGCCTCAGAACTTATAGTACCATCCTCATTTATTCCTTCTAAAAGATATGAAGAACCAATATTTGAAGTCATAATGAGAATTGTATTCTTAAAATCTATGGTCCTTCCCTGTGAATCAGTAATTCTGCCATCATCTAATACCTGAAGCAAAATATTAAACACATCCGGGTGCGCTTTTTCAATTTCATCAAATAATACAACTGAATATGGTTTTCGTCTTACTGCTTCCGTCAACTGACCACCTTCATCGTACCCTACATATCCCGGAGGTGCTCCGACAAGACGTGATACGGAATATTTCTCCATATACTCACTCATATCAATTCTAACAATATTAGATTCATTATCAAATAAATTTGCAGCTAAAGATTTTGCAAGTTCAGTTTTACCGACACCTGTCGGTCCAAGGAATAGGAATGAACCTATTGGTTTAGTCGGATCCTTAATTCCTGCTTTTGAACGGATAATTGCTTCTGTGACTTTCTCCACTGCATCATTCTGACCAATGACACGTTTGTGAAGTTCAGTATCTAAATGAAGTGTTTTATTTCTTTCTGATTCAGTTAATTTCGCAACGGGTATTCCTGTCCATCTTGAAATAATTTTAGCAATTTCTTCATCTGTAACGGCTTCATGTACAAGAGAGAGTTTTTTATCTTTAATCTTTTCTTCTTCCTGCTCTAATGTTTTATTTAAAGCCGGCAGCTCGCCATATTTTAATTTGGCTACAGTCTCTAAATCGTAATTTCTCTCCGCAACCTGAATCTGATTATTAGTATCTTCGATTTTCTCACGGATTTTTGATAAATTATCGACACTTGACTTTTCGTTTTCCCATTTAGCCATATTATTTTTCAGTTCGTCATGAAGTTCTGCTAGCTCTTTTTGAAGTGCACTAAGTCTTTCTTTACTTAATCTGTCATCTTCTTTTTTTAGAGCAGTTTCTTCAATTTCCATCTGCATTACCTTACGTTTTAATTCATCAAGTTCTGTTGGCAATGAATCTAGTTCGGTCTTAATTAATGCACATGCCTCATCTACAAGGTCAATTGCTTTATCCGGTAAAAATCTGTCTGAAATATACCTGTCTGAAAGAGTTACTGCACTTACTAAAGCTGAATCAGTAATCTTAACTCCATGATATACCTCATATCTTTCTTTAAGACCTCTTAATATTGAAATTGTATCTTCTACTGTTGGTTCGTCAACCATAACAGGCTGAAAACGTCGTTCCAACGCAGGGTCTTTCTCAATATATTTTCTATATTCATCCAGAGTAGTTGCTCCTATACAATGAAGTTCACCTCTTGCAAGCATTGGTTTAAGCATATTTCCTGCATCCATGGCACCGTCTGTCTTGCCGGCACCTACAATTGTATGAAGTTCATCAATAAAGAGAATTATCTGTCCTTCACTGTTTTTGACTTCATTTAATACCGCCTTAAGACGCTCTTCAAATTCGCCTCTGTACTTTGCGCCGGCAACAAGAGCGCCCATATCAAGAGCAAACACTTTCTTATCCTTTAATCCCTGTGGTACATCACCTCTTACAATACGCTGTGCAAGCCCTTCCACTGCAGCAGTTTTACCAACACCCGGCTCACCGATTAACACGGGATTATTCTTGGTTTTTCTCGAAAGAATTCTTATTACATTTCTAATCTCATTATCTCTGCCAATAACAGGATCAAGTTTCTGTTCTCTTGCTCTTTCAACTAAATCTGTTGCATAT
This sequence comes from uncultured Eubacterium sp., assembly GCA_964595785.1. Classification (GTDB taxonomy): domain Bacteria; phylum Bacillota; class Clostridia; order Lachnospirales; family Lachnospiraceae; genus Bovifimicola. Next base: position 3,632 of record CAZQRO010000030.1, on the reverse strand, counting down.
TTACTAAGAGTATCATAAGTAGCTTCGGGATTATCAGATGTTACCCTCTGATTGCCTCTTACTGATGCTAGTGCCTGTAAGAATCTCTCTTTATTAATACCAAATTCTTTAAATATTTCTTTAATACCTTTGTTAGGATATTTAATTAATGTTAAAAACAAATGTTCCACGGAAATATACTCATCACCCATTTGCTTTGCTTCATCTTCAGCACTAATAAGCACTTTATTCAAATCATTACTGATTCTTAAGTCACCGCCCTGAACTTTTACTTTCTTATCCAATGAATCCTTCACACGATTAATAAAATATTCCTTATTAATATCCATTTTCTCTATAAGTTTTAAAATAAGACTGTCTTCAGATATTAATAGGCTGTAGAGTAAATGTTCTTCATCAATTTCCTGATTTCCAAACTCATATGCAAGCTTTTCACAGCCATTAACGGCTTCCATTGATTTTTGTGTAAATTTACTGATATTCATATGATTATCTCCCTTCATGCAAATTCAATAATGTTGTTGTTCTATTACATATATAACACTATGCCGTAAAAAATGCAAGTAGTTTTTTATATTTTTTAAACTTTTGTTTAGCGGAAAAAATATCTAACAGAATAAAGTGTGTCTTCTGCTCCGTTGTTCGTGAATAAGATATTCTAAGTATTTCCCCTGCATATCTTATCAAATTTACGCTACCATCTCCGAATCTGCCCTCCGTGGCAGTCGGAGACTTTTTCCGAACATCGTGTTCGGAAATAGCTTAATATTAATGGAATACTAAGAATATCTAATTCCCTGCCAAAATTGCAGGCGCCACACTTTATTTCTGCACAATATTCTACTACTCTAAACTTTTTGTTAATAATTGTGTTCCATTTTAGGAATTAAACTCAACAAAAGATGTTTTTATAATATATTTTGGTATATTTAAGAAAGATTCTATATGAGTTTTTAAGAGTGTTTTTCATAGAACATTTCGCCAATTTTCACAAAAGAATGATGCTTGCATTGCAAAGATACTTAAATTTTCTTAGTATCTGATATGCATACAGCAATGATTTGACACGATGTCAAATCAAGCATCATCTGCCACAATGGCAGATATGGTGAGGTTGCGTTATCCTGTATTGTCTAAAGTCAGATACTTAGAAAATCTTATTATCATAGCACAGCAAGCGGAATCTTTTACGAAAATTAGCGAAGGTATTGCAGAAGACACACTTAATTCTGCACATCATTTACTACCCTAAACAACAGTTTTATACAAAAAATGATGCCATTTTGATTATAATTTTCAAAATGACACCATTTATATTTATAAAATAATGATAATATTTATGCTGATAACCTTATTATTTTATTAGTGATGGAATAATCTAAGTCCGGTAAAGCACATTGCCATATTGTATTTATTGCATGTATCAATTACATTGTCATCACGAATTGAACCACCAGGCTGTGCAACATATTTAACACCACTTTTATGCGCTCTTTCAATATTGTCACCAAATGGGAAGAATGCATCAGAACCAAGTGCAACGTCCTGCATTTCATCAAGCCATGCTCGTTTTTCTTCTCTTGTAAATACTTCAGGCTTAACTTTAAAGATTTTCTCCCATGCTCCGTCTGCAAGTACGTCCATATAGTCTTCACCAATATATAAATCAATGGCATTATCTCTGTCTGCCCTTCTTATGCTGTCTACAAAAGGTAAGTTTAATACTTTTGGTGACTGGCGCAAAAACCAGTTATCTGCTTTCGAACCTGCAAGTCTTGTACAGTGAATTCTAGACTGCTGACCTGCACCGATACCTATTGCCTGACCGCCTTTTGCATAACATACTGAATTAGACTGAGTATACTTTAATGTAATTAATGAAATGATTAAATCAATTTTTGCTGACTCAGGAATTTCTTTATTATCTGTAACAATATTTCCAAGAAAATCATCATCTATTACAAGTTCATTTCTTCCCTGCTCAAATGTTATACCAAATACCTCTTTGTGTTCTATTGGATTTGGCTTATATGAAGGGGCAATTTTAATTACATTGTAATTACCGTTTTTCTTAGCTTTGAGAATCTCTAATGCCTCTGGTTCATAATCCGGAGCAATTACACCATCAGAAACTTCTCTCCTGATAAGAAGTGCCGTTGCCACATCACAAGTATCTGATAATGAAATAAAATCGCCGAAAGAAGACATTCTGTCAGCACCTCTTGCCCTTGCATAAGCATTTGCAAGTGGGGTAAATTCAACATCAAGGTCCTCAACCCAGTAAATCTTACGTTCCACATCATTTAATGGAAGTCCTACCGCTGCACCTGCCGGTGAAACGTGTTTAAATGAGGTTGCAGCAGGTATTCCTGTTGCTTTCTTTAATTCACTTACCAGCTGCCATCCGTTAAAAGCATCCAGAAAATTAATGTATCCAGGTTTTCCGTTTAAGACTTCAATAGGAAGTTCTCCTTCGTTCATAAATATTTTAGAAGGTTTCTGGTTTGGATTACAGCCATATTTTAACTCAAGTTCTTTCATTTTCAAAAATACCTCTCTTTTTATTTGTTTTTGTTAAATATTACACTTTCATATTTACCGGTTTCAATATCAATATATCTCACGAATAATGACACTTTATTATCTTCATTTAATGATGTCCATAATTCATTAGCAAATTCATTCATATCATCTTTGATGGCAACTGACTTAGGTTCACCCTCAAAACTTGGCAGCGGATTGCCATCACATTTGTATGTATGAATAAAATGTCCCTCTCCTGCTACAGGATTAGAATATGCAAATGTATATCTGTTACATGCATCCGGATTACCGTTATTACTCTTAAGTATAGACATTGCATAGTTATAATCACCATTTTCAACATGCATTATACCTGAAATTCTTGGTGTGTAATTAGGTCCGTCAGGCTCAAACTCTCTTGTTCTCAAGGACTGTTCAAATGTCTGCTGCTTGTCCATTAATTCATAAATTGTATCTGTCTGGTCACCATTTGTAACAATTGTCTTATTGCCCAATACTCTTACTGGAGCATATATAATTAAACTTGGATCACTTAACTTTGAAGGGTCAAAAGCCTGCGTACGGATTCCCTCTCCATCTTCAACAAATATTCTATTTCTGCTGTTCTCACTTCTACCCATAATAAAATATGCTGTAACTGCCTTTTTCCCATCAGCACTTCTGCCGATAATAATTCCTCTTCCCGGATATGAATTTTCCTGTAATTCTTTTTCGATTGAAATCATTTCCATTTTGATAATCCTCCTTTTTCTTTTAAAACAAAAAACAGCCTGGTACAATTATCACTAATTGCCCAGACGGTCGGCTGATATAAATACACTCCCTGTAGTTAATTCTACCTGTGATATATAAATCACACTTCCGTCAGTCGTGTATCCTTCTTTTTATCCTACACGAAATTAATTAGAATTTCAAGTGTTAATTGAAAAACCTGTATTTGTATTCATATATTTTTTATGATATAATTGAATAATTGAATTGCCTTAATAAATAATTTAATTGTCAGAACATTATAAGAAATATACTTTTTTTACGGCATTATCTTTCAATAAGAAAATTAACAAATACATATATTAAGAAAGGGAAAA